>CAYRFY010000123.1:0-15051 GCA_964423635.1 uncultured Armatimonadia bacterium
CGCAGTCGCTAAGCTGTGTGCAGCACGCCTGAACGACCTCGTGCATGCGCAACTCGACACACAGACAGTGCTTGCGGCCATTGCCTGATAGCGAGCCGGGGCTCTGTTGTCGCGAGTGGATATCGCGCGACCGCTCCCAGAGGCCAGGCACCGCCTCACGAAGCCGCGGATCCTCGATAGTTCCAGCCAGAGGCATCTTCTCGGTGGCGTCTGGCGTGCTGACACTCCCATTGGCCGCTCAAGCTCGGGACCGTCGCCGCGGCCCCAGCGGCCTCAGTCGGTCGCCTGTGGCTCCCTGGATCGCGTTCAGTCTTCCTCCCACCCCTCCGGCCGGACTTCCTCCTCATCATCCCAGGCCGGGGCCTCGCCCTCGCTCTCGTCATAGTCCGGCATCCGCCCCTCCTCCTCGTACTCCTCGACTCTCCCACCTGTCAGCACGAACAGCAATTCCGCGGCAACCTTGCGGTTCATGCCCTCCACCGCCGCCAGCTCGTCCACCGTGGCCCGCGACATCGCCTGCACCGAGGCGAACTTGCTCAGCAGAGCCCGCTTGCGGGCCGCACCGATGCCCGGGATCTCGTCCAGCACCGACTTGGTCACCTCCGTCCCCTGCAGGCCGCGGTGGTGAGAGATGGCGAAGCGGTGGGCCTCGTCCCGGAGGCGTTGGAGGAGGAACTGGCCCGGTTGATGGTGGGTCATGTCCAGCGGGTCCGATTGCTCGGGAAGGAAGACCTCCTCCTCCCGCTTGGCCAGTCCGCACACCGGGATGTCGCCGGCACCCTCCCGTTCGAGCACCTCCACCGCCGCGCTGAGCTGGCCCTTGCCGCCGTCGACGACGATCAGCTCCGGCATGGGCAGGAAGCGCTCGTCGCCGCCGAGGCCGGCGCGCAGGCGTCGGGTCAAGGTCTCCTGCATCATGGCGTAGTCGTCCGGCTTGCCTTCCGTGGCGCGCATGCGGAAGCGCCGGTAGCTGCGCTTGTCCGGCAGGCCGTCTGAGAACACCACCTGGGAGCCCACGGAGTTCTTGCCCTGACCGGTGGAGATGTCGAAGCACTCGATGCGGCGCAGGTTGCCCTCGATACCGAGCGCTTCGGCCAGGTCGTGGAGCGCCGCCTGTGTGGCCCGGTGCTGCTCGGCCCGGTTCTTCTCCAGAGCCGTCAGCGCCGCCCGGGCGTTCTTGCGGGCCAGCTCCGTGAGCTTCCTCTTGTCTCCGCGCTGCGGATGATGCACGCGAACTTTGGTCTCACGCATCTCGCTCAGCAGGTCCGCCCAGACCTCGATGTCCGGCACGTCCTCCGCCAGCAGCACCTCGGCCGGCAGGCTGGTGGTCTCGGCGTAGTGCCGGGTCATGAAGGCATCGAGGATGTCGCCCACCGGGCGCCCCTTGGTGTGCGAAAACACGAACTGCTCCTGGCGCAGGAGGCGCCCGCCTCGCACCTGCAGCAGGGCGACGAGGGCCTTGTCGCCCTCGGTGGCAACGGCGATGACATCCTGCTCGCGATGCTCGGCCGCAACGACGATCTGCTCACCCACGGCCTTCTGCACGGCCTGCAGCTTGTCGCGCAGGGCGGCGGCCTGCTCGAAGTTCAGCTCCGCGGCAGCGGCTTTCATCCGCTCCTCAAGCTCGCGAACGATCTCGCCGGACTTGCCGTCCAGGAGCCTTGCCGTCTGCTCCACGGCCTCGGCGTACTGCTCCGCAGGGACGGCCTGAGCGCCGCGGCACGGCCCCAGGCAGCGGCCGATATGGAAGTTGAGGCAGGGCTTGCCCAGCGGCGAGCCGTCCAGCTTGCGCCGGCAGCTTCGCAGGCCGAAGAGTTGCGGTACCAGCTTGGTTAGGCGCCACATGGAGGCCGCGGAGGTGTAGGGACCGAAGATGCGCCCCCCTCCGGCCGAGTGCACCTCGTGGCGCTTTGGATCGTGGAAACGCGGGCGTCCCGCGCGGGGAGATAACGGTACATTGGCGCCCCTGGGCAGATCGCGCAGGACAACAAGGCGGGGGTAGATCTCAGCGGTCAGTTTCAGGTACGGATAGCTCTTGTCATCCATCAGCCGAATGTTGTACTTCGGCTTGTGCTCCTTGATGAGGGTGGCCTCGAGGATGAAGGCCTCCACCTCGCTGTTGGTCACCACATACTCAATATCATCGGCGGCGGCGTACAGTTGCTGCGTCCAGCCGTAGCGCGGACCGTTGTCGCGGAAGTGCTGACGCAGGCGCTTGCGGAGACTGCGCGCCTTCCCCACGTAGATGATCGCGCCGTGGGCATCCTTCATCATGTAGGCGCCCGGCATGTCGGGCACGGTGGGCAGCTTGTGCTCAATGCTCTCGCTGACTGTCACGGGGGCTACCCCTTGGTCAATTGCTTCAGTTCGTTGATCTCATCGCGCAGCTCGGCGGCCCGCTCGAACTCGAGGTTGGCGGCGGCCTCGTTCATCTCCACCTCCAGGGCGGCGATGATCGACGGCAGGCTGTCGGGGCCCAGCTCCTCCAGCAGCTCCTCGCTCACGACGCTGGAGATGGCACGCTTCTGGTGCTCCTGGGTAGCACGCACGGTGTCGCGAATGGCCTTCTGCACCCCCTGCGGGGTGATGCCGTGCTCCTCGTTGTACGCGATCTGCTTGGCCCGGCGGCGTTCAGATTCCCCAATGGCCGCCTGCATCGCCGGAGTGGTCGTGTCGGCGTACATGATCACGCGACCCTCCAGGTGGCGGGCGGCGCGGCCCATGGTCTGGATCAAAGAGGTCTCCGAGCGCAGGAAGCCCTCGCGGTCGGCGTCCAGGATCGCGACCAGCGACACCTCGGGCAGGTCCAGGCCCTCACGCAGGAGGTTGATGCCCACCAGAACGTCGTATTCGCCCAGGCGCAGATCGCGTAGCAGCTCCTGGCGGTCTAGTGTGTCCACATCGCTGTGCAGATAGTTGACACGGACGCCGATCTCCGCCAGATAGTCCGTGAGGTCCTCGGCCATGCGCTTGGTGAGGGTGGTGACCAGGACGCGCTGCTCCTTTTCCACCCGTGTCTTGACCTCGGCAATGAGATCGTCGATCTGTCCGTTGGTGGGCCTGATCTCCACCGGCGGATCGATTAGCCCGGTGGGGCGGACGATCAGCTCGGCGACGCTCTGAGCGTGCCCCAACTCGTACGGCCCCGGCGTGGCGGAGGTATAGACCACCTGGCCGATCTTGGTCTCCCACTCCTCGAAGGTCATTGGTCGATTGTCATAGGCCGAGGGCAGTCGGAACCCATACTTCACGAGGCTATCCTTGCGGGACCGATCACCGTGCCACATGGCCCGGATCTGCGGGATGGTCTGGTGTGACTCGTCCACGATCATCAAGTAGTCCCCGGGGAAGTAGTCCATCAGGGTGTACGGCGGCTGGCCCGGACTGCGCCCGTCCAGGTGGCGCGAGTAATTCTCGATCCCCTGGCAGTACCCGATCTCCCGGATCATCTCCATGTCATACCGCGTGCGCTGCTCGAGACGCTGGGCCTCCAGCACGCGTCCTGACCCTTCGTAGAAGGCGATCCGCTCCACCAACTCCGCCTCGATCGACTCGAGAGCCGCCTCAATGCGGGCACGCGAGGCCACGTAGTGCGAGGCCGCGAAGACCACCGTCTGTTGTCTGTCCTCCAGGATCTCCCCGGTGAGCATGTCGAGGACCACGATGCGATCCACCTCGTCGCCGAACATCTCGACCCTCGTGATGGTATCCTCGTCCACCGGGTGGACCTCGATCACGTCCCCCCGAGCCCGGAAATTGCCCCGCTCCAAAGTCATGTCATTGCGGGTGAACTGCATCTTCACCAGTTGACGGAGAATCTCGTCGCGATCGATGCGCAGGCCCTTGTGGAGTCGCAGGCTGATCTCCTCGTACTGCTCGGGCGAGCCGAGTCCGAAGATGCACGAGACCGAGGCCACCACGATGACATCTCTCCGGCTCAACAGCGACTGGGTGGCCGAGTGCCGCAGGCGGTCGATCTCCTCGTTGAGTTGGGAGTCCTTTTCGATGTACGTGTCGGTCTGGGCGAGATAGGCCTCGGGCTGATAGTAGTCGTAGTAGCTGACGAAGTACTCCACGGCGTTGTCGGGGAAGAAGTCGCGGAACTCGGCGCAGAGCTGGCCGGCCAGGGTCTTGTTATGCGCGATCACCAGCGTGGGGCGCTGGACTCGCTCGATGACCTTGGCCATGGTATAGGTCTTGCCCGAGCCGGTGATCCCCAGAAGAACCTGATGCTGCATATCGCCCAGGATGTTCTGGGTCAGTGTTTCGATGGCCTGAGGCTGGTCGCCCGCCGGCTCGTAGTCGGAAACCACATGGAATTGTGGCACGATGCTTCCTCCACATGTGCCAAAGCTGCGCAGCGATGACCGCGCCGGCGCGCTGCTTCGTGCATGGTAATCGGACACTATAGGCCCGTCTGGTGTTCAATGCAATGGGGGCGCGAATGTGGGCACGACCGCGGGGTGTGCATCGGTGCGACGTCAGCGGAGCCTGTCGGCTGGGTCAATTGGGCCGCCTACGTGCCTCGTTGCGATAGCTCGAAACGCGTGGGGATGGTGTCGTCACGGTCTTGTGAACGTGTTACCGCCTCATTGAAGACGCGCTCACCAACGGGACGTCACCCGCCCGCGCGCATCCGAGGGTGCTGAAGGACTTCGCCGACAGGCTCAGCGGCCCAGGCCGAAGCCGCCCAGTTCCAGGGAGAGCCGGCCGCTGTCCAGCGAGTATCTCAGGCCCAGTTCCTTGTTGCCAAGAGCCTTGGCCAGCTCAAGCTCCACGTCACTGAACTCCGCGTCGGCGTAGCTGTAGTGCGTGCCAAGCACCCCCATGCGCCATCCGCGGGACAGATAGTAGTCAAACCCAAGGCTGGCGTACCGGTCGTCCTCCGTCAAGTCGTACGAGGCGTTGAGGAAACTGGACCACTTACCTCCCGAGGCGGTGGTGAGGTTCAGGCCCAGCAGGTGGTTCACCCCGTAGCGACTGGTCTGCCCGGTACGGTAGGTCAGGTAGTAGTTCAGCCCCAGCCGCGTGCTCGGGGTGAACGTGTGGTCCAGGCGAAACTCGGCACGGGAGGCATTCTGCGCGAACTTGCTGGTGTCCCAGGCGTACAGGTGGCTCAGAGAGGGTCGCAACTGTGTCCGAGAGCTCAGGCGCCACGGGTCGATGTCGATCGAGGCATACAGCTCGTTTTCCATGACCCAGCCCTTGTCATCCCACAAGTGCCTCCTGGCGCCCAGCATCGTGCCCAGACGAAAGCTGGAGGTTGGACCCAGGGTCCGCGGCTCAGTCAGCCATTCCCCGGCCATCGACATGCTTTCCTCACCGTTCCAGGGATTGTCGTACTGCCCGCGCAGGTTGAAACGGTAGGAGCTTTGGTAGCGGTAGATGCTGGCATCGGCGAATAGACTGCGGTGATCGGGCCACGACACATTGAAGAAGCCCTGGCTGTCACCGAATATCGGGCGCTCGTCCTGCCATTGCAGCCCCCAGTCGGGGCGACCGAGCCCATCCGCCTCCAGAAAGCCCTTCGCGATCCCGTCGTCGTACTCCTCGGTGATCCCCACACTCCAGCCGTCTCGCGCCACGAAACTGGTGCCGCTGGCGCCCTTCCGGATCCGTACCGATCCCGACCACCCGTCGGTGACTCGGTAGAAGTATGGGAAATCCACGGCCAGTCCGCCCTGACTGCTCAGCCCCAGGGTCTGGGTGTTGCTTGCACCGGTATACCCCGCGAGCCCGATGACCCAATAGGGCGGGAAACTGAAGACCTTCTGATCCTCAACGTAGACCGTGGCGTGCTTGACCACGACTTTCTGGCCGATGAAGAACTGCGCTCCCCGGCAGACGAACCAGGTCTGGTTGTCCCTCTCGTCAGGGCGGAAGGCGTCTTCCGGGATATCCCACTCCTGCCCGCTGTCGCGCAGCAGATACTGGTTGAACCGGACCCACTCCACGCCTTCATCGGAGAAGCGGCGAAACACTCCCCGACTGGCTCCCAGATCGTAGAAGAACTCCTCCACATCCACCGTCTCGCCCTTCAGCGAGATCTCGCCACCCCAGCCGCGGACCGTCAACTCATCGACTCGAACCTCCAGGCGATCGACGTCCTGGAACACCAGGGAGCCGACCTTGGCTCTTGCGCCATCCCGGGCCCTGATCTGATTGAGCTCCACACAATAGGCCACCCAGGCGCCCTTGACGTCCACGACCCGAGCATATCGCTGGGCCACTTCGCCTTCGGGCAGGAACTGCACAACCACCTGGCCCCGGCTCTCCTGCACGCTGGCGCTCACCACGGCTGAACCCGAGGTATCACTGGTGGCATACAGGGTGGCGAACCCGCCGCTGCTGGAGACCGTCATCGCTTGCTGACCACCCGCGCTACCGGTACTCAGCAAGCCGAGGCTGGTGTGGCAGAAGATGGGGGTTCCGTCGAGGACAGGCCTGTCCTGCTGGTCGCGTACTTCGATCCGGATTACGGCGCGGCTCTTGGCATCGGCGGGTACCGTGCCGGGGTTCGCACGCATCACGACACGCACGTTTCCCGCCCGGGCCCCCTGGGCGGAAGCAGGGATCGCCGCGAGATGGCAGGCCGCCAAGACGAGGGCTGTCGTCACCGCGGCCGACGGCCTGAGCATCGCGACCTTTCCTCCGGCAGTGAGAGTTGCGCCGATGTCCGGCAAGTATGTCTTCCCGCTGCAGTGGGCGCAGCCTGGTCGCCATGGAGCTTTTCTGCGACAGACAGCCTCAACCGCGCCTATCGATCACCGGGCGTGACGCCGCCCTCAGCCGACAAGGCGGCGGAGGGCGGCGTCAGGTGACACTCTGACCCCCGGCCAAACGGCGCGGGGAGCAAGCCCGCAGAGCCTACAGGGATACCCCGTTGAAGGTCACCCAGTTGGAGTACTTGCTGTTGCGATAGATGACCCGGATTCGGTAGCTGTAGGCATTGTCGGCAGACACATCGAAGTCGGCGTACTCATGGGTCCCCGCGGCGACCTGTGCACTATCGCCCCCGGAGCCAAATGCCGCGTAGCTGCCGCCGTTGACAGAGCGCTGCAGCTCATAGCGCAGCACCTCGAAGGAGGTTCCCGTCGGCGGGTCCCAGCGGATCACGATGGTGTTGGTTCCCACTACCTGCAAGGGCTGCGGGGTGGGCGGGATCGCGTCGGGGCTGGGTCCGGTCTCGTCCTTGTCGCCGGCCGAGCTGACGGCCCACACCAGGAGACCGACGATGGCCGCGACGGCCAGCCACTTCACGGCCTTGTTCTCTTTCCTGGGCTCGGGCTTCGGCTGCGCCACCTCGCTGATGCTGGCTCCGTTGAGGACCTTAGCCACGCGATACGCGCCATCGTTGAGCGCTTCGCGGGCCAGCAGGCGATCGCTGCCCTCATAGCCGGGGATCTTCCGGCTGGTGCCGACGACTCCGAAGGCGTATGCGGGAGCGATGCTCTCCTCGCGTCGCGGCTCACCCGCCTCCTCGTCGTAGTTGTCTCTGACGTCATAGGCCTGGCCGGAGAGGATAACCTCCACGGACCGCGGTTCCGTCGTGGAGCGGTACGACTGAATGCTGGTCAGCAGGACGGTGTCCACGCCAAGGGCCTGGCCGATGGCCACAGCATCCCTGGGGCTCGTGGGCCCGCTCTCCACCTGTGTGGGAAGCACGCGGCCCTCCAGCACCGCTCGCCTCACCAGCGGAGAGGTGCGGGAGAACTCCGTGCACTCCAGTCCGTCCACGGCATCCACGGCCATCTGAACCGCGTCTGTGGCGAGCTTCTTCAACTCCGGCAGGTCGCTGCTGGTCTCATCCGTGACCCCGAACAGCAGGATCGTGCGCCCGCGCTCCTCAGCCTGCGCCAGAGGCAGAGCGCACGGCACAAGCGGCAAGAGCATTGCGGCCACGAGGACGTAGCACAGCATCCTCCCCCGGCGGCTCGATCGGATTGAGGACATTACACCTGTTCCCCCTTGCTGTCATGTGGCGATCTACTGCACATAGCCATGCTGCAACCGTCTGGGAGGCACCCCGCCTCCTACCTGGCGAGGCTGAAGGCACGTACAACGCTGTGCTGCTCACCCGCTGCGTCCCTTGCGGTTACGGTGCACAGATACCTACCATTGGGTACCCGCACACCACCGTCGTTCCGTCCGTCCCACAGTTCCGTGTTCACACCGGCGGATGCGACCTTCCCCGCGGCGACCTTCTTCACCGGGAACCCGGCGATGTTCCTGATCTGCACATCGACCTCCGCGTCCTGCGCCAGGGTGTAGGCTATCGTCGCGCCACGCCCGGCCTGGACGACGTTGGCCGTCCCCACCAGGGCACCCACGGTGCTTCTCGGCTTCACCCAGATGGAGAACTCCCGGGTCTCGCCGCCCGCCGGCGCAGCAAAGGTGTAGCTGGCCGAGGTGCGCATCAGTCTTCGTTCGCCGGTCTGGGGATCCTCGAACACCAGCACCAGATTCTCCGGTACACCACTGAGATCCGGCCAGGAGACGGTGATCGGGGCGCTGGCGGCACTGGTACTCACCGCCAGGGTCCACTCCTGCCGTCCGCCACTCTGGCGGATGTCCTGCACCATCCTCGTCTTCGCTATCCCGCTCACCAGCGCGGCCTCGAGGCTCACGCCGTTGGCGATACCCGCCGGTGGAGCGAGAATGTCGCTGGGATCCACGCCGTCTTGGGCCGTGCTTCTCACGCCGAAGGTCCGGCCGCTCCGTACTCGCCCGGCCCCCGACACCGTCAACTCCGCCGTCCACCCGGTTCTTGTGACTTCCGTCTCGCTCTCATCGGCGTCGGCCGGGGCAAACAGGTTCGGCGGCGGGAATTGCAGGCTCACGTCCTCCCGACACAGTGCCCAATACCCCTGGTACGGGTCAAGCCTCACATCCTGGAGCTCAGACTGCCAGTTGTACTCGTTGTTCGCGGCGTCGTAGCTGAAGACGGAGGCCAGGATCAGACCCCTGTTCACAGCCTGCGTCATTGTCCACTCATCGCCGCTGCTGTCAATCACTCCGACGTCCTTCCAGTATGTGGGTCCGGTGAAAGGATTGCCGATCTGGTTCCAGCCCCTGTACACTGCTAGGGTGTACCCCGTGCTCGTGTCCAGAGCGGCGGCGTCGGCCGGCAACGGCACGGCAAGCCGGTTCTGGTTCAGCAGCCAGAAGCCCTGGCCAGGCTGCACATTGGTCACAAAGGAATCCGGGAACCACCGATAGTCGGCCACATCGGGGTCCCATCTGATCAGTGCGTTGGCGCCACCCGCATGCAGACTTCCCAGAGCCTGGAACACATGCTCGGCGTCGGAGTTCTGGAAGCTGTACGGGATTGAGACCATCTCCAGCCCGGTGGCCGAGAGCTCCGGCGTCAGCATGGGTAGCGCCGGGATATTGATGGTCCTCTCCACCGTCTTCCCCTGCGGGCCGGTGAAGCGGATAACGCTCACACCGGGACGGGCGTTGGCCGCCCGCACGGTCCAACTCACGTACTTCACCTCATTGCGGTTCACGGTTCCCAGCGACCGGCTCCGCGGCTGGGATTCCGGATCCAGTTCCAGACCGTTGGGAAGGCTGATACGCACCGACCCATCCACAATCGCCGAGGGGTAGAAGTTGTCCACGTAGGCGTAGACCGGCCAGGCGGTACGTCCCTGACTGTCGGCCAGGTACGCCGTCTCCACCGCGGGGGTTGAGGGATCGTCACCGGCAACGATCTCCAACGTGGCCGGCGCGTAGGCGGCCAACGCATACGACGGGTCATAGTCCGCGCTTGAGCTTCCCATGCCGAAGAAGGTGACATATCGCCGAGAACTGCCGGCGGCCAGGTCTCTTTGATCCCACTTGACGAAGTAAGCCCAGTCTTCACTGTCCAGGGCCAGTACCGAGTTGGGCGTGAAGTCCCACTGCGCGTCGGCCCCGGCGTTGCGCATCAGGCCCCACCCGATCTGGTCGGGGCTACCCGCGCTGGCGGTCGCCGTGCCCGGGAGATGAACCTCCGCCCCCTCGATCGTCCCGCGCAGGTACACCGTGGGGTTGCTGAGCCGATCCATCGTCACCCAGGTGTCCGGCAGCGAGGGCGTGGTGACGTCGGGTATCACCTTCTCCGTGGCGATCACATCACCGGAGGGCAGGAAGATCGACCTGCCGTCAAGGTCGCTGGCGCTTCCGAAGCGCCCGTCTATCAGGACCCGCAGCCCTACCGGCTGCGTACTGGTGGACTTGTTGGTCACGATGTACTCGACCATGAGCGTGTCATGGATCAAGGTGAACTGATGCTCGACCTCGACGAACTCAGTCGCTTCGTTGGGGTCTTCATCATCCAGAGGGATCTGGGCAATGCCTGCGATGTCCCGGCTACCCGCTGTTGGGTTGGAGACCCAGTAGTTGGCCACCGGCGTGCTGCCCGTCACATCCCCGGCCGCGGCGCCCAGAGCGTGAATGTCGTAGTACGTTTCCGCCACGGCCACCGTGAGCTTTGAGGAGAACTGCGTGTAGGGGCTGTCGTCCTCACCTTCTGGAAGCGTCAGGGCGCTGGCGATGGCTCGCCCCTCATCTCCGGTAAAGGTGGGGTCGCCGCCCGTAGGCACCGTGGGCCCCGTGAGAAGCCGGAAGCGGCCACCGGGTCTTTGCCAGGTATGTCGCGTCCCGCTGACGTACCAGGAGACGATGGTCGGGTTTTCCACCTGCAGCGACATGAGTCCGCCCGGATGGGTCGCGGTGACGACGTTCGGCTGGCCGGCCACCGGAAGGGCACTGAGCAGACTCACTAGGACCAGGACTGCGCTGGCACATGCTCCCCAGCCCGTCATCCGGAAGTGATGTCTTGGCTTTGGCTGCACTGATGCGTCAACTCCTCTCGCCGGCTGCTGCAGGCCTTGACGCGGCGAATGGTACTCACGGTTGTACTCCGACGCGGAACACCCGACTAGCGCCTCACGTTGAACGCGGCCACGCTCTGCGCGGCCTGACCGTTCTCCGTTGTGGCCGTGAGCCTGAGTATGTAGCGGCCATTGGGCACCGGGGCGCCATACAGACCCCGGCAGTTCCACCGGAAGGTCTGCGCCGCACCCGGAGTGGCGCCCTGTGTCCCCAACCGCGCCACGGTGCGCCCGGCGATGTTGTGCACCTCGGCCGTCACGCTGGCGGCGACGTTCACGGTATAGGCCAGTTGCACGGACCCGTCGGCTACTGCCGTCGGGTGGACCTCCAGCACGATCGCGCGCTGATCGGCCGGCACGGCGACGATCTTCAGGTGCCGTTCGCTGCCGGCACCCGCCGACTTGTAGGTGTAGCTTCCCACTGTGCGCATGAACACCTCGCGACCCGCGTCCTCATCACGCAGCAGGAGCGCCACGCCCGCGGGAACCTCGGAGTTCAGGTCAGGCCAGGTCACTGTGACGTCCGCGTCGGGCTGCGTGCACTCCACCTTGACATCCCACTCCTGCCCGGCCCCCACGCTACCGCGCACGTCCTTGGCGTAGTCTCCGGACCTCTCGCCCCATGCGCTCCGCACCATGGTCACCCGTACCGGACCGGCCAGAGCCGGCGGCTCAGGCACGTCCAGACCCGCGTCATACCCGTCGCTGGCGGCGGGTGACACAGCAATGTAGTTGGCCGGATCGCAACCGCCGCTGACGGATGCGCCGAACCGCAGAGACCACTCGGTCTCAGTGGGCTGCGCCTTTGTCGGCGTGGCCGAGGGCGCTTCGGAGGTGATCACGCTGTTGTACATCACCAGCGTGGTGTCCTTCAACACGTGCACCCAGTAACCCTTCCACGGCTGAACCGTTCCCGACAGCGGGCTGTTCGGGAACTCGTAGTACGTGTTACTCCCGGAGCGCTCCAGGGAGAACAACAGGCCCTCCGTCACTCCGGACTCTATGGCGTCGGCCAGGTCCTGCCGCACCCCGTTGGTGATGAACTGCACGCCACCCCAGGTCACCGCATCCGGGAAGGGGCAACCGATCATGTTCCATCCGCGCGGAGCGCTCTGACCATATGTGAGGTTGATCTCGTAGCTGATCTGGCTGGACAGAGAGCTGCCCGCCACGTTCAGATACGTCGGGGCCGCGAGGTTGACGAAGTACCCCAGACCGGCGGGAGGTGCGGTCACAACATAGGGCCGTTCCCGGCAGTCCAGCGGCTCGAAGCTTGCGTATTCATCTTGCGACTGCGGCGTGGGCCAGCCCCAGCCGTGGTACTTGGTGACCGGGGTGGCATCCGAGGGCACCCAGCGCACCACCTGGACCTGCTCCATCGGCAGCCCGAAGACGACGCTGGGGTTCAGACTGGCCAGGTCGGAGAAGGGCAGGGACAGTAGATGCAGCCCCGCCGCGATCGCCGGCGGCGACACGCGGAAGGTGCTGGAGACCGTGTCCGACTCATTGCCGGACATATCGCGCACCGCAAGGGTGATCAGATGACTACCGCGGCTAAGGGCCAGGGCCCCGGCGCCCGTAGCGTTGGGCCCGCCGATCTTGTACGTCAACACGCCGCTATTGGCATCGTACCGAGGGTTCTCCAGTTGCTCGCCATCGATGGTAAGCACAATCGTGCTCTCGTCAATGCCTGCGCCCTGGTCGGTAATGATCGCCGTGATCTCAGGCTCCGTGGTGCTGATCGTGTCACCGTTGCGCGGATAAGTGATGCTCACGATCGGCTTGGTGACATCGATTCCCGTGCGTAGCGACACCCGGCCGTTACCGTAGGTGTTGTTGGGCAAGGGTTCCGGCACCGCAGTGCCCGTAGTCGGCGGGACGTCCACCGCCAACTGAATCAGGGCATTCCGCAGACCGGCCGCGGTCCTGCTGTTGTCCTCGCTCAGGAGCAAAGCGGCGGCTCCGGCCACGTGCGCGGCCGCAAAGGAGGTGCCGAAGGCGGAGGGCGCGATGGGATCGCCACCGGCCCGGATCGGGGTGTCACCCACGGCGGCCAGGCTTGTGCGGCAGCCGTCGGGACCCACCAGGTCGGGTTTCATCGTTCCGGAGAGCGAGGGGCCCAAGGAACTGAAGGGCTCGATCACGTCGATCCCCACGGCGGCCAGTCCGAACGAGGTCGGATCCACGTTGGAGCCCCGGGTCGCCCCGATGGTCAGTGCGCCGGGCACCTCGGCGGGGATCGGGAGACTACTCTCAGCAATCTGCAGCGTGGCGGGGCTGATGTCCATCGCGGGGAGGTACAACTGGAAGGTGTCGGGACGACTCAGGTCCGTCGAGATGCGCTGGATCTGCAGCCTGTAGCTTCCTTCGTAGGGCGCCACCGCGGTCAGGTGCTCGCGGGGTGCCGTGGCCCCCGTCTGCCCGAAGGCGGACTGCGCCACGATCGCGCCGGTTCCGTCGCGCAGGACCAGATCATAGTCCTGCGCGGTGGTGGGACCCGCAGACTCAAACCAGCTCAGATACGCCTCGAAGGTCGCTCCCGCTGCCAGCGTGACGTCGATACTCTCCACGTTGGGAGCGAACTCGCAGATATTGTCATTGTCGCTGTCGCGGTAGGTTCCCGTCCAGTGGCGCTGGGCGAAGTTGCCCGCCGCCTGGACCCACAGAATACCCGAAGCGACGGCGCTGGCTACGGACTTGGACACGCCGTGCGTGCCATCGAAGGGCCCCTCGACCAGGACGAGCCCCATGACGACGATGTCAAACCGATTGCTCATCACATAGTCAATGGCCAATTGCACCGAAAGCGCCGTATCCGCGGCGACCAGCGTCAAGCTCGCATTTGGGGCCATGTCGGCAACGGTCTCTGCCATCGCGGTGCCGTGCTGACTGGCCGTGGTGCTGCCATCGGCCCGTGTGGAGACGACCACGGCCGAGGTGGGCAGCTCTGCTTCGTCATAGCCGGCGAACCCGGTGTCGATGATGGCGATGGTGCAGTTCTCGCCGGTGTAGCCGGCCGCCTGCATGGAGTTGGCGTTGGTGAGCTGCACACCCTCGGAGACGGTGGCGCCGAACCCGATCCCGGCCTGGCAGGGGATGAGGCGGGCCGGCGGCACGACACTCAATACCTGAGGCAGGCCTGCGACAGCAGCAAGGTCTTCCGGGGCCACAACGGCTTCAACCGTTGCCCCTCGCCACACGTGCCTGCGGGCGCCAATTGCCGACAGGTCCGTTTCGGCTGCCTCTGCCGTGCCGGTGAACCTCACCTCGACAACCACTCCGCCATCAGGGGTGCGATTGAGGCCCACGACGTCGGGGGCCGCGGCGCCCGTTGCCACTTGACGCAGCGAGCCCGAGAGCTTATCCAGAGCGGCCACGCCGTCGCCCGCGACGGCCGCCGACACGCTGAGTGCACACAGGGCGGCCAGGGCGGCCAGGGCGACCATGGCTGTACGAGGTTGACTGGATCGTCGTGCGAAACGACTCACGTTCGTGCCCCCTCCTGGAGTTTCTGACCGTCGTCATGGGGCTTAGCCTGTTCGCAGCGGTTCTTCGCCTCGCCGCACCTCTTGCCGTCGCACCTGAACCCTATCAGCCCGCCCATTCTTTGACTTCCCAAGACTAGAGACAACGCACCGGAAGCGATTTCAGACTGTGCTCTTCGTAGGCCCGAAGCAGAGAGCCATACCCGCTGCTTCGCGATAGTCCGCAGGCCCGCTCATAGGCGTCTAGAGAGCCACCGAACGGTGCCGGAGCATAGAGCGTCAACTCCGGTGTCCAGCAGGTCTCTCCGCTCAGGCGCCATGTCCCCACCTGAGCCTCTCTCGCCGCCCGCTCCAGCGACCGCGCCGCAACACGCACCGGACCTTCCGCCACCTCCGCCAGCCGCGCCGCCAATCGAGCCACGCTCACCGCTGAGGCTTCTCTCGGGCTCCGCCCTCCCCACAGGTCTCCCAACGCCCAATAGACAGTGGCCCTGTCCGTCTCGGCCGCCCGGACAACCGCTCCGAGGGCGGTTGCCAGTTTCCTCGCGACCGCCAGATCTACCAGGACAATCCCGGCTCTGCCCGCCCCCGGCCGCGCCGCATTGGAAGCCAGTTGGCCCACAATCCAACTTGGTGCCACGGAGGCCGTCGACATTCCGGCGACACTCTTAACCGCAGGAGCCCAGGCC
>CAYRFY010000124.1:0-15007 GCA_964423635.1 uncultured Armatimonadia bacterium
AGAAGGACTTCACCGACAGGCTCTGAGGCAGAAGGCGGGCACGTCCGTTCACCACTTCCTCTCCCGTCGTCCTCCGCCCCAAGACGTTCGCGGTTCTCAGGCGGCCTCCGCCGTTCTGTGCGCTCTCGGTGTCTCTGCATCTCTGTGTTGAGCCGTCCGCCTCCCCCGGTCGCGCCGTTCGCCGTGGAACTGAGCGCTCTCCGTGTCTCCGTGGTGAGACGTTCGCCGTTTCCGCCGTTCCCCGCTCTCTTTCCCCCGGTGACAGGTCCGTCTGTCTTCCCATCGCCTGCTCCGGCCATTCCAACTCCCAACGATAGCAGGCGATGCCGTGGTCCGGCGTGAGCGACCACAGCGTGCCGTCGGGGAGCGGCCGCACCGGACCGTCCCTTCGACCGGGACGCCCCGGGCCTGACGTCTCATGCCCCGGCCACTTTGGCGCTCGTGAGTGCGCCATGCCGCACGGGCGGCCGTGCCACGAGCCCGTGGAAATCCCGGATGAAGGTCGCCCTGTCGCCGGCGAGGAACTCAGCGCAGACCCCTGTAGCCCGGGAGGTGTGACTTGGGTCAGCACGTCGTGGTGGTCAACGAAGCCGGCGAAGCCTTGGGGAGTATGGATGTCCGGACTGCCCACGATGGTGAGGGCGTGCGACATCTTGCCTTCATGGTACTGATCCGGAACGCACAGGGACAGGTGCTGCTTTGCCGGCGCAGCCTATGCAAGCGGCTCTGGCCGGGGTACTGGGAGAACAGTTGCTCGAGCCATCCTATGCCGGGCGAGAGCCACCGCGAGGCTGCCGAGCGCCGGCTGCAGGAGGAACTCGGCTTCACCACTGTACTGGACTCCATCGGGGTTTTCGAGTACCACGCGCTGGATGGCGGCGCAGGGGCGGAGCACGAGGTCTGTGCGGTGCTGACGGGGCTGCACGACGGGGACATGAGACCCAACTCCGCGGAAGTGCAGGAGTGCGTGTGGACGGACTTGGGCCGACTCCTGGCTGCGAAGGAACCCACCAACTGGGCTCCATGGCTGCGGCCGGGGTTGGAGATCCTCGCCTCCGCGCTGGACGGCGACCGGCGGACCCAGGGGTGAAGGCTCTTGAGGATCGCGGTGATTGGTGGTGGGCTGGGGGGACTTTCGGCCGCTGCCAGAATGGCGGCCGCCGGCCTGGAGGTCACCGTCTTTGAGCAGAGCCCGGCCGTCGGCGGAAAGGCCCTGGAGTTGTGCTTCGATGGTTGCCGCTTCGACACCGGCCCCTCGCTCCTGACCATGCCGCAGGTTGTGGACGCGCTCTTCACCGACCTCGGGGAACGTCGGGAGGCCCACATCCATCTGCGACGCCTGGATGTGCTGTGCCGTTACCAGTTCGCTGACGGGACCGTCTTGCGGAGTTGCCCTGACGCAGGCACTTTCGGCGAGAGACTGGCCGCCGCCACCACCGACACCGCGGAGGCTGTGGCTCGGTACATGGCCCGCAGCGCCATACTCTACCGGCTTGCCGCAGACTTCTTCCTCTTTCGCCCACTCGCGGGCTGGGCCTCCTTCGGGCGGGGCATCTCCCCCGCCAAAGGCCTGTGGGCCCTGCGCCGGTTGCCACGTCTGGGGTTCGGCCAGACGATGCACGGCCTGCATCAGCGGCACTTCCGCGACCCGCGCACGATCCAGCTCTTCGACCGCTACGCCACCTACACCGGGTCCGACCCGCACCGCTGCCCGGCTACCCTGGCGCTGATCCCTCATGTCGAGCACCGGCTGGGGGCCTGTCTGGTGGAGGGTGGCATCTACCGACTGGTGGAGGCCGTGCGCGATCTGGCGCTGAGACAGGGCGTTGTCCTGCAGACCGAGGCCCGAGTAGAGCGCATCGTGACTGGCGACGGGCGCGTGCGAGGGGTCACGGTTGCAGGAGAGAGCTTCGGATTCGACGCGGTGGTGTCGGCGGTGGATGTGAACACGACCTACCACAGGCTCTTGCCCGAGTGTCCTTCAGGCGCCGGGACCCGCCACATGCGGCGGCCCCTGTCCGGATCTGCCCTGGTGTTCTTCTGGGTGGTGCGGGGTGAGTATCCTCACCTGGACATCCACAACATCTTCTTCTCCGCAGACTACCGGCGCGAGTTCGAGGCGCTGCGCCGAGGAGCCTGCCCGCCGGACCCCACCGTCCACGTGTATCGCTCCTGCGCCTACGTGCCCTCGGACGCGAGGGCCGGCCACGAGAACTGGCATGTCATGGTCAACGTCCCGCCCGACGTTGGCCAGGACTGGGAGGGCGAGGTCGAGCACATGCGGGGCCGCATCCTCAACCGACTTCGCAGTGCTTTGGGCCTCTCGCCGGCGACGGCGGTTGTGGGAGAGCGCTTCCTGACGCCACCCCAGATCGAGACGCGGACCGGCAGCTATCGAGGTAGCCTGTACGGGCCGGCGTCTCACGGTGCCACCGCGACCTTTCTGAGACAGCCGAACCGCTCACGTGACATCAGCGGGCTGTACTTCTGTGGCGGCAGCGCCCATCCGGGTGGCGGGATGCCGCTGGTGATGCTCTCCGGCGCTCTGGCCGCGCGGCAGGTACTCGAGGACGCGGCCGGGGGCGCTGGATGAGCCCGACGAGCCTGCGCCGTGGAGCCGCTGCGCTGATCGCCGGCAATCTAGCGTTGGTGGTGTTCTCGCTGTTGGGCACTGCGGTTGTGCGCGCAGGCCTGCCGGCGCCCTCCGTAGACTTCGAGCGTCTGGCAGGCGCGGTTGCCCAAGTCAGCATACTACTGGGAGTGTCGGCGGCCCTCGCGCTGATGGCGGCGAGCCAGGGCCTTCAGCGGGCGCTGCTGCTGCTCGCTCTGAGCAGTCTCGTAGGCGGTGGAAGCGAGTGGCTCGCTCTCAAGACGGGGCTACCCTTCGGACGCTACTCCTATACGGCGCTGCTGGGTCCGAGGCTTTGGGGCGAGCTGCCGGTGCTCATTCCCCTGGCGTGGTTCGCCGCGTGTACCGGCGCTCTGCTGCCGGCGCAGCGACTGGCGGCCCGGCCGGGGATGGTGGCGGCGTATGCCGCACTGCTCGTCACCCTCTATGACCTGGTGCTGGACCCGGCCATGACTACCGGCTTCGCGGCGTGGCGATGGCACGACGGCGGCGCGTACTATGGGATCCCGCTGACCAACTTTCTCGCCTGGTTTGCGGTATCCGCGCTGATCGTCTTTGTCTTCGGTCTCGTCTACCGCGTGCGACGGCCGGACCGGTCGCCGCACGCACTGTGGCTCTACCTGACCCAGGGTCTTTTGCCCGCCGGACTGGCACTGCTCTACGGGCGAGGTGGGGCGTCTTTCCTGTGGGCGCTGGGGGTGTGCGTGCTGTGGGCAAGCCTTCGGCGCGCGCAGAGCCGGGAAAGGAGGGAGTAGCGGCCTTGTTGGCCCTTGCCTGCCTTGTGCTACTGGCCCAGTCCCTGGTGCTGGCGTGGAACCTCCTGCATTGGCGGCGTCGTGGCGAAGCGCCCGCACTCGACCCTGTGCACATCTCGGTGCTGATCCCCGCCCGTAATGAGCGCCACAACCTGCCGGAGTTGTTGGCCGCCCTGGCCGCCCAGAGAGTCCCGCCGGAAGAGATCATCGTCTGCGACGACGGCTCCGAGGACGGCACCGACGGGTGGTTGGAGGCTCACGCACCGGGATTCGGCGCCGGGTGGTTCCGCGAGCCGAACAAGCCGGATGGCTGGGTGGGCAAGTGCTGGGCCTGTCACCAACTGGGCCTGCGCGCCGGCGCCGACTGGCTCCTGTTCCTGGACGCCGATACGCGGCCGGACCCCGAGTTCCTGGCTCAGGTGGGGGCCTGGATGGCGCAGTCCGACGCGTTCATGGTGACGGCACTTCCAACCTTCGTGGCGGCCAACATCGGTGACGGTCTCCTCACCGCGATGGTGCCCTTCAGCGTGTTCACGTTGCTGCCCCTGAAAAAGGCGGAGTGTTCACGGCACGAGGCCTTCGCCTTCGCCAATGGCCAGGCCCTGGGCTTCGCGCGCGAAGACTATCGGCGTTGCCGACCCCACGAGCAGGTACGCGACGCGGTCCTTGAGGACGTCGCGCTGGCGCGCTGGGTGAAGCGACGTGGTGAGAGGGTCCTGATCCTGGACGCGACCGGACACCTACGGGTGCGCATGTACAGCGGCGCGGTGGAGGCGGTTCAGGGCTTCTCGCGCAATGCGGCCCTGATCTGCGGCGGCAACCCCGGGGCGCTTCTTGTGGGTCTGCTCATGTCCATCACCTACATACTGCCCTGGGCTCAGGCTCTCGCGGGGGAACCGTCGGCCTGGCCCGTGGCCGCATGGGGATGCTGTCTGTATGGGGTCTGCGCCGCTCGGTTCGGCCTCGGCGCCGGCTACGGCCTGCTCACACCCGCGGCCGCGGCGCTGACCGTTGTAGTCCTGGCGCGGTCGGTAGTCTGGCGTCTGCGTGGACACATGCTCTGGAAGGGGCGGGCCTACGCGCCATGAGAAGAGGGCTCGTCTACGCCGCGATGGACCGTTTCGTCCTGCGCGCCCTGCGGCTGCACTTCCGCGGCGTCTACCTGCTGGAGACAGAGCCCCCCGACCCTGCTCGGCCGGCCATCGTCTTCGCGAACCACCACTACTGGTGGGATGCCTATCTCCTGCACGCGTTGGCTCGCGAGTGGCGCCCGGGGCAAGCAAGGGTCTGGATGCAGGAACTCACCTCCTTCCCGCACTTCGCGGCTCTCGGGGCGCTCCCGTTCCCTCAGGACGATGCCGTTGTGCGCGCGGCGACCATCCGCCGCACGCTCCGCGAGCTGCAGAGCACGCCGACACTGCTGTTTCTCTTTCCCGAGGGCGAACTCCACCCGGCGCCCGATCTCCTGCCCTTTGGCCGGGCGCTGTACTGGCTGCGGAAGCAATTGCCGGAGGTGCCGCTGTACCCCGCCGCGATCCGGATGGCCCAGGGCATACACCAGCGACCCGAGGCACAGGTTCTTCTGGGGCGGCCTCTCGGCGCCCGTGGCGAGGGGCAGGCGGAATGGCTGAATGCGGCCGGGCGCGATCTTGAGCAACTCCTCGAGGAACTCGAGCGTCGCTGGGAGAAGGAGCCTCTAGGCTTCCGCTGTATCATCGAGGGGGCCTTGTCGGTGGATGAGCACCGGTGCAGCGGGGGGCGGGATCGGGGGTCGCGGCCCCGGGACCACAGGAGGAAAGGTCAGACAGGCGGCAGCCCCAGGGCGTGAACCGTGTCGAAGATGAGCAGGAAGAACCCCTGCACCACCACGGCCGCCCCGGGGCCGCGCAACGTGGGCGCGGGTCTGGACATCAGGATCGCGCCCGCCGCGATGTAGGCGACATCGAGCCCGGCGTTGATGAGCAGGAGGCGTCGCAGGGCCGGAGGCTCGGCGGGCTCCCCCATCAGGCCGGCCAGCGCGATGGCCGAGTTCACAACGCACCAGATGCCGGAGACCAACCAGAAGCCACGCCAGAACTCCCGGTGGGTGAACCAGAGCGCGACGATGCTCGCGGCCATCCAGCCCACAGACCAGACCAACAGTTGCAGTGCGATTGCCGGACCTGGTGCCTCGAGAAGTGGATTGGTCATCCCGGTCTCAGGGCCCCCCGTCCGCTGCCGGGCAGGGGCCCTCGCATGAAGCGCCCAGGCCCCGCAGCGCGAGCCAGATCCCCGGCAGTCGCCCGAGCTTGCCGACACCGCTGACGTGAGCGCGGCGACTGAACACCTGGTAGTCATTGCGCTCGATGTCTTCAAGGATCGCCCCGTACAGGCGGGCCGCCGCGCCGATGGCGAAGCGCCCGTCGGGGTGGAGTTGGGCGATGCCGGGCCATGATTCCGCATACAGAGCACGATTGCGCTCGATTTCGAAGCGCATGAGGTCCCGCCACCGACCGTCCACCACCCCGCGCGCGATCTGGTCCTCAGGGATCCCAAACCGCTCCAGGTCCTCAGTCGGCAGGTACAGCCGACCGTTCCGCCAGTCCTCCCCGACGTCGCGCAGGATGTTGGTGAGCTGTAGGGCGAGACCGAGCCCGACGGCGTACGGTATCGCCTGCGCCCCGGCATAGCCGATGATGCACATGCTCATCAGCCCCACGGTCGAGGCGACTCCGTAGCAGTAGCCCGCCAGCTCATCGAAGGTGCCGTAGCGGCTGCGGGAGATGTCCCCAGATACCGCTCTGATGAGTTGCCGCGCGAACAGGTCCGGGATGCCGTAGCGGTCTCGGATCACGTGCCAGGCAAGCAGCACGTCATCCATGGCCTGTGCGTCTTGCCCCAGCGCGCGGTCCTCCCACTGTCGCAACTCCTGAAGCGGGTCATGGCCGGGCAGGTCAACGATGTCGTCGGTGGTTCGGCAGAAGGCGTAGAGACAGCGGATGGCGCGGCGCTTCTCGTACGGTAGAAGCGCCGAGGCCATGTAGAAGGTCCGTGAGTTGCGTGCGGTCACCAGCCGACAGACTTCCGCCGCCCGGCTGAAATCCTGGGCTGAGACGGCGACGCCGCCGGGACCACGAGGTTGCTCCAGCGCCGCAACGGCGGAGCCGATCAACTCGTCCATGGGGACAGACCGGAAAGCGCTCATGGCCGGCCGCGCCCTCCTGTGCCGTGTTCGTCCAGGATGCGCTCGGTCACCAGCCGTGCCGAAAGCAGAACCATTGGCAGGCCCGTTCCCGGATGGGTGCTGGCACCGACGAAGTAGAGGTTGGAGTACCGGCGGTGCCGGTTGTGAGGCCGCAGGAACCCCACCTGAGTGAGGTTGTGGCTCAGGCCGAAGGCCGATCCGCGTGTCAGGTTCTGCTTCCGCTCGAACTCAGGAGGCCCCCAGCAGGCTTCGAAGTCCATCTGGGCCGCCACATCCACGCTCAGCCTCGCCAGGCCCGACTGCACCGCATCACGTGCCCGGGCCTGCAGCGCCGGCCAGTCCTGAGGGACTCCCGGAGCCAGGTGGCCCACGGGCACCAGCGCCATGAGCGCATCGCCATCCGCAGGCGCCATCTGCGGGTCGGTGCGCGAAGGAGCGCACACATAGAAGGACGGGCGCTTTGGCAGAGTGTGGTCGCGGAAGATGCGGTCGAAGGAGGCGCGGTACTCGCGGTCGGCGATGAACACATTGTGGTGCAGTAGCTCACCGCTTCGGCGGCCCCTGAGGCCCCAGCAGAACACCAACGC
Organism: uncultured Armatimonadia bacterium; assembly: GCA_964423635.1. Lineage (GTDB taxonomy): Bacteria > Armatimonadota > Zipacnadia > Zipacnadales > JABUFB01 > CAYRFY01. The sequence continues at coordinate 7,156 of CAYRFY010000124.1, forward strand.
CGAGCAAGTATGGCGCTTGCGTGCAAGGCGCGCGGCTTCACCCTCATCGGGCAACAGCTCCGCATAGACGTAGGGTAGGTCTGCGTTCGCGACGACGATGTCTGCACGAAGCTCGCGACCATCGGCCAGCACGACGCCGGTGGCCCGGCCGCCCGCGACCTCAATCCTACTCACGGGAGTGCACATCTCCAGCCGGACTCCGAGCCCTTCCGCGACGGCCGCGAGAGCCAGCACCACCTCATAGATGCCGCCGCGCGGGAACCATACTCCTTCGCACAGTTCGGTGTACTGCAGCAGGGCGTAGGTTGCCATCGCCTCCATCGGACTGAGGCCCAGGTACATGCTCTGGAAGGAGAAGGCGGCCTGAAGCCGAGGGTCCCGGAAGTGCGCCTGCACCAGACTCAGATGCCTGCGGACCGCTCCCGCCCTCCAGAGCAGAGGCGCATTGCCGGGGCTGAAGTACTCCTGCCAGGTGCGGAAGTTCCGCCCGACGAACCGATCCAGGGCGGCCGTGTGGTAGCCGGCGCCGGTGGCCAGGAACCGCAGGGCTGAGGCGAACGCTCCGGGCTCGATGGTCTCCAGTTGCTTCTGCAGGGATGTCAGGTCGGGCGTCAGGTCGAGGTGGGTGTCGTCCTGGAATTGGATGCGGTAGGTCGGGTCCAACCGCTCCAGAGCCAAGTGGGCGTCCACGCAGGTACCGAGATGCGTGAACAACTCCTCGAAAACGTAGGGCATCAGGTAAAGGGTGGCCCCGGTGTCGAAGCGGTATGGGCCTGACTCGAGACGTCCGCAACGCCCCCCGGGAACCGGGTCCTTCTCCAGCAGCGTGACGCGACAGCCGGCCCGCGCCAGCCGGGCTGCGGTGGCCAGTCCCCCTAGACCCGCACCGATCACGATGGCCTGCTTCATCTCTTCCCTCCCGGGGCCTGCTTCGTGGTACGGCGCGCCCACTTGCAGCCCAGAACCTCCGGCGCGCGGTAGCCACCGGCCTCCCGGCTCGGCTACTATCGGCTCGCCCCCTATCACCGCAGCGACCCGCCTGTGAACCCCGGTCCTCTGCGCGCGTGGGTGGCACCGGCTGGAGAGAGGAAAGGGTGCTTCCACAACACTCAGAACATCAGAAAGCCGCTAACCGTGCCCAGCTTGCCGCGGAACCGGCGCGCGGTGCGGGTCAGGCCTCGGCGCAATTATCATCGCCCCTCGCCACGAGTGTCAAGCCTTCACTACGGCCCTCACCGCAAGCGGTGTCCACGCAGCGAGGCAACCCGATCGGGCTCATCATCGCACAGGGCGGCGGCCCACGACACGGCGGCTCCGGAGAGAGGAACGGCAGCGGCGGCAGGCTAGTCGTCGTGCGCGAGGAAGTGGCTGAGGATGACGCGGTCGGGGGGGCTGATGTCCGGCGGCAGATCGGCCGGGGCGAACCAGGCGGTCTCGGTCACCTCGTCGTCGGCAGGGTGGTCCTGTCCTTCGAACCGCCGACAGACGTAGACCGCGGCCACGTTGTACGCCTCGTCACCGTGCGGGTACCTGTAGTACATCTCCGGCCCCGAGAAGAGGTGAAGAAACTCCAGCGGGCCGCAGACGATGCCCATCTCCTCCAGCGTCTCGCGCCGGGCGGTCTGCTCCAGCGTCTCGCCCGGCTCCATCGACCCGCCGGGCAGTCCCCAGGCGCCGTTGTCGGCCCGGCGCTGGAGCAGGATGCGCCCCCGGGAGTCGAGCAGGATGACACACGCCCCGCAGGTGATGAGGGGGCGGGTGCCCACCAGACGGCGGAGCTGGAGGATGTAGTCGCCCATGGCGATACCTCCGAATGCCCGGGGCTACGGGAAGATCCGATGGCCGGTGCGGCCGACGATGGCATCGACAAGGAGCCACAGGCCCGCCGCGGAGTACTCGCCCAGGACCAGGCCCAGGAATGGGGCCCGCAGCGAGCGGTACATCTGCACCGACCCGTAGCGCCCGACGAGACTCTTAGCCAGCCAGCCCACCAGGAACGGGAACCACATGCGCGAGGCCTCGTAGCCGCTGCCTACCACGTAACCGATGGGGTGCACCGGGAACCACACGAACTGCTGGCGCATCTTGATGAGCAGATAGGTGAAGGCGCCCCCTGCCAGCATGGCGATGAGCCGGGTGACATCCCACTTCTCCGGAGACACGATGAGGGTCTTGAGCAGCTCCGCATTGGCCCGGGGGCCGCTGATGAAGAACCACGGGTGCATGGCCAGAGCGCCCTTGGCGTAGGCCACCTGCAGGGAGGCCCAGTAGGCCACCAGCACCGAGACCACCACTCCCAGGCCCATGGCCAGGTAGAGGTGGCGGCGGTCCATCTTGGCCTCATCGGCCATCTTGTGGGCATGCAGGACCTGGGGCATGAGGAAGCTCTTGAGGTCGTACATGAACACATACTCCACGAAGCTGAGCACCGTGAGGCTCCGGGCCGGCACCGCGGGGGCCCCCACCAGGGCCTGGAGCAGGAGGCTGGGGCGCATCTGGGTGGCCTTGGCGAACATGATGCCGCTTTCCACCACCAGTCGGGACATGCCCCAGCAGATGGTGAGGAAGATCAGCAGCGTGGCCACGGCATAGGCCGTGGTCATCCCGGCCGCGACGAGCCAGATCACCATCAGGACGGCGCCCACCAGGAGGCCGGCGAACTGGGCGCGCACCGACATGGCCTCCGGCCTGCGATCGGGTTCCGGCTCGGGGGCACCGGCCCACAGCTCGCGCCACAACTGGCGCAGATGCCCTCGGGCCACCCAGACGCCGTAGATCACGATGGCCAGGAAGGCCCCCTGATACTGATTGTCGTCCAGACGGGTGAGCTGCGGATTGCGCCCCAGCGAATCGGCGATAAAGTGCTGCAGGCGCCCGAACCACCAGAAGAACCAGAGCGACATGGACACCTCGGTGGTGAGGAAGTAGGCAAACCCGATCACCGAGAAATGGATGTACACCGGGGAGGACAACTGGCGCCAGGGAATGCCCGTAAGCCCGGTGAAAAGAGGCAGTCCGTGCAGCCTGATCTCCGGGATCGCCGGGAAGTACAGGCGCAGAGCCTGGAGGTTGTGAATGATGAAGGGGATGGCGAAGCCGATCCAGACCCCCTTGTTGCGGAAGAAGTCCACCGCCGAGATGCTGCGGCGCTGCGGAAGCACCATCTCCAGGGGTAGCTCGACCAATGGAAAGACGAGGTTCTCCTTCTCCAGCCATTGCTTGCGGATGATGCTGCCCAGGCAGAACATGGTCAGGTACATGGCGGCGGCCAGGATGCTCCAGGCCACCAGGGGCACCGTCCACTGGCCCCAGGGAATGCTCTGCCCCGGCGGGGCGCCGTCGTAGAACCAGCGCACCGCGGTGCTATCAGCGGCCGGAGTCATCCACTCGGGGATGAAGCCGAAGAAGGCTTCCTCCCACTTGTTCTCCGCCGATGCCATGTAGAACGGCGCGGTCATGACGGGGAACAGGTACAGCGCCAGGCCGAAGGTGGGCAGCCCCGCGGTGACGGCCATCATCGCCATGGTGTAGAGCTTTTCACCACTACTCCAGGCGGCCTTGCTGCGCACCAGGCCGGTGAGCCAGCTCAGCGGAAGGACCAGCGCCAGCAGCATGAGGACGGGGCCGAGGGGGAAGTGGCAGCCCCCCAGCTCCGAGGCGGCCATGAAGCCGTCGGTATAGGCCGTGGCCGCGGTGAGGAAGGCGACGCAGAGCAGGCCGATGAGCAGGGCGCGGGCCGTCAGGGGCTGTCCGGAGGGATGGCGATCCTCGAGCCCGGCGTGGTGCGGCGGATGGTCCGTGGCCAAGAGCGTCTCCTCCGGGGGGTACCTGGCGCGACTCGGGAGCCAGAGCAGTGGTGAGGAGGGTAAGTTCGCCGCGGGCGCGCCGCGACCTCCGGGCCAGGTGTCCGGACGGCGCCTGTCCGGTGGCCCAGCGGTCGATAGGCGTGGTCCCGCAACGGCCGGTGTCTGCTACCCTTCGCGGTGGGGCGGACCGTCGCGGCGCCTCAGAGGTGGGAGAGGTGGCACCGGAGCTTCCTCACGGCCCGCCGGGTGATCGCATCCCGTGCGTCCCGGGCCTTACGAGCCCCTCAGGGGACCGGCGGATCTGCGGCCGCTCCACCCCGGGCCCGGCGCCGGTCCCGGGCCTCCACGCTCACCTCCTGGGCCGTCCAGGCCGCCATCGGGGCCAGACGGCCGGGCGCTTGATTGGTGGGCCTGCCCGCCCTGAGCAGGTACCCGAACAGCAGCACGCCCTCCACACCCGCGAAAACGAACTTCACCGCATGCGGAATCTGTGGCACAGGCGAGAAGAAGGCCTCCACGATCCCGGCATACAGCAGCATCAGTCCCACACCCATCAGGAGCTTCACCGCCTGCCGTCCGGCCAGCCGGAGCGCCTCCTTGCGGTACAGCCGCCCGGGGAACAAGAGCGAGTAGCCCAGCATCAGACCGGCCCCGCCGGCGATGAAGATCGCCGTGAGCTCCACCACTCCGTGGGGCGCTACGAAGGCCCAGAAGTCCGTGGCCACCCCGGCCTTTCCCACTGCATGGCCGATGAACCCCAGCAAGAGCCCGTTTTGGAGCAAGACGACGATCGTGCCCAGGCCCGCCGTCACCCCCAGCCCCAGCGCCAGCCCGGATACTCTCAGATTGTTGGTGATGATCAGCGTGGAGGCCATGGGGCGGTGCTCGTCGGGCAGCCAGTTGCGCACTCCCGGCTGCGAGTGGCGCTCCGCGATGGCCTCCGCCTCGGAAACCCAGGCCGGGCCCAGCGCGGCCTCGACCGTCTGCTCATCGGTGGCGGCCACCACCAATCCCACTCCCGCCCCCAGCAGCGTGGCGAGGAGGGCCGCGGCAACGAAGACCCAGTTGGTGCGCAGGGCGTGAGGGAAGTCCTCGAGCACGAACTGGACGAAAGAGCGCCCGGGCTTGCGCGAAGTGCGATAGAGCTGGGCATAAGCACGGCCCACCAGGGCGTTGAGTTTCCGGCGCCGGGCCTCGCCAACCGGCCGGGTCTGGCTGAATGCCAGCCTGGCCGCGGCCCGCCGGTACTCCCCACCCAGCTCGAGAATCTCCTCCCCACTCAGAGACCGCAGGCCTCGTCTCTCGGCAGAGGCCAACAGGGCCTCCAGCCGGCTCCAGCGCCGGTCATCGCGGTCATCGGCCACGGCTCTCACACCCTCCCTGCTCGGTACGTCTGTCCACGAGGCTCTACGTGTCGCTGCGTCGCTCGTACTCACGGGTCAGCAGCACCAAGAACGAATGGAACCTCTGGCCGACCTGCTCCACCGGAACGCCCAGCTTCCCCAGCAGCGGCACGGCGATCTGCCGGGACATGTGCATCGCCGTCTGGTGCTCCAGCTCCGGCGCCCGCTGCAGGTACGCGTACACCACCGCCCATTCGTCGGAGGACAACACCGATAGCGGCAGGAGTGTCATGTCGACCCCCACCGGGGAGAGCTGCACGGTTGCAGACAGCTCCGGCGAGTGGACCTCCACGCTCTCCGGGGCCTCGCGGATCACCACCGTACCGGCCACCATGTCGCCCAGGCGCTTGCCCTCGGAGTTGACCATGGCGGCGATCACACCCACCCCATAGAGCGCCGGCAGCCAATCCACCATGCGCAGGACGTTGCGCAGCAACGCCGCCCGGAAATCCAGGGGCAGTCCCTGTTCCCGGATCGCGCGGATCTTCAGAGACCTCTTCCCCGGCGTCTGCCCGTTCCAGACCGTCTCGAAGTAGATCAGGTACCCGCCGTTGAGTACCACCACCACCGCAATCAGCACCGCGATCAGCCACGGAGCCATCTGGCTGGGCGACAACACACCCGGGCTCACAGACCCGACGCCCAGCGCGATCAACGCGGTCGCGGCGGTACGGATGAAGCTATCGATGAACAGGGCCAGGAACCGTGATCCCGGCCCGGCCAGCTCGTAGACCACAGGAACGTTCTCGGGCGTCGTGACCTCAATGGACCGCATAGCGCCGCAGTGCTCCCGGATAGACGATAGGTACAAGGCCCGCAGGTGTTCGCCGGCTCGGCGCGCACGTCCTTCTTGTCGATTGGGGACATCACGAGGCTAGCCAGGCTGCGCATCAAACCGACGAGCACGGCTCGCATGTTCGTCTCCGGTCAGTGCCACGGCCAGGGGTACGGGGTGGCGAACAGCAGGGCTGCGGCCGCGGAACCTGCTGCAGACGTCAGGAAGTGCGCCCATCCAGGCATGTACCCGCCAGGAGATTCTGCGGGCTGCTCCCCTCGGGAGCGGAGGCCCTCAGTATGAAGGATGGGCGGCGCCACGGACTTCCCGGCCGGGCACCGGGATGGCACGAGATTCTTCGGGCTGCTCCCTCCGAGAGCGGAAGCCTTCAGAAGGACACTCCCATGTGAAGCTGGGCTTTCCGGCCGGACCTCCGGCGCCCAAGAGGCCAAAGCGCCGATCTCCTCACGATAGCGGAACCAGGCGGGACGTCAATCAGGGCGCCGTGATGTACACCGGCTCACCGCCCACCCGCAGAGACAGCTTTCCCGTCTGCGGGAGGGCGCAGAGGCCCGCGCCGTACATGCTCCGGGGCATCACCGCCTGCTCGCCCACATCCAGGACCAGATCGGACTCTTGCAGAGCGTTCCAGACCACCCACAGCGGCTCGGCTCCATCGAAACGGTACACCCTGGTGCCGTCGGCGCCGTAGGACCAATCGGCCACTTTGCGGTCGCCGATGGTGGATGTCATGTAGGCATAGGCGGAAAACGAGGGCTTCGGGGAGCCGTCCACACGGAGCAGGCCCATGTTGCGGGCGTGGTCGGAGGGCTCCGTGATGTCGTTGAAGGCCAGGTAGGTCACGAAGCTCAGGCGGTGGGCCAGTGCCTGAATGTGCACCTTGACCACATGCTGCGCCTGCACGTCTTCAGGCACGAACATCTCGTAGCTCTCGCAGCCGGTGGCGGGGTCCCACGTGGCGAAGCCGGTCTCGTTGATCGCGACCGCCACGTCGGGCCGGCCCGCACGCGCGGCGGCCTCGGCCATCCCTACCAGCGTGGCGTCCAGGGCCTCGTCCACCGCGTAGGGGTGCAAGAGGACCAGGTCGATCACGCGGTCCGGGTCGCGCTTCAGGCAGCCCTCCGCATAGCCGATCCCCGGAAGAGCGAAGCCGCCGGTGGCGATGAGGGCCTCAGGGTGGCGGGTCTTGATCGCGGGGCCGACGCGGGTGATGAGATTGGCGTACCCCGGCAGGGACCAGCCCAGATGGGTATTGGGCTCATTGAAGAACTCCCAGCACTTGATCGAGGGGCCCGCCGCCTCCAGGAAGGGGTTGAGGAAGTCCAGGTAGGCCTCGGTGTCGGTGGTGGGGAAGCAGGGGTCCTGAGGATCGGTGGCCAGGGGCATGGCGTCGATGCAGGTCTGGAAGGACATACCCAGCTTCTCGGCCACCTGCTGCTGCTCCGGGGCGGTGGAGGACAGCCCCTGTCGCTGCCAGTGCACGCCCAGATCGCGCATCAGCTCGCCATACTCATGCAGGTAGCGGGCGAAACAGGTGAACATGCCCCAGAAGGGCGCCTCCAGGACGCGACGTTGGCTCAGATCGGGGGTCGGCGGGTCTATGGGGCGCACGGTGATATCATCGAACCACACCGTGCCCGGCCCGCCGATCTGAAACAGACTGAGCTTCATCCAGTAATCCGGCCCCGGGGCCAGGAAGCGCACGGTCTGCCGGGTCCAGTCGTGGGTGCCCACCAGATGCTCGGCGTCCACACAGCCGTAACCGATCTCACCTCGCCAGTACTCCAGGTTGAGGTGACACCCGTGGCCCACGAGATCCTCGCATTTCAGGGCCACCGAGGCCTCGT
>CAYRFY010000125.1:0-14950 GCA_964423635.1 uncultured Armatimonadia bacterium
TCCCCCGGCATTCAACGGGATTCTTCGCCCAAGCGTCGCAAGCTCGAGCTTGCGATGCCGACGCTCCAGAATGACAGAAACCGGGCCGGCCGGACTTTCCGGCCGGACCTATAGGTGGCAACAAGGCACTTCGGCACTCAATCCGTGGCCCACCTGCGGCCCAGAAGAGAGCTTGACGGGGTCGGCGGGATATGCTATAAAATGCTTCTCGTGTTCGGGGCGTGGCGCAGCTTGGCTAGCGCGTACGGTTCGGGACCGTAAGGTCGCCGGTTCAAATCCGGCCGCCCCGACCACTCAGCCATTCCGAAGAAGGCCCTCACTCTAAGGTGGGGGCCTTTTGCTTTGGAGGTGCTCTCCGGGCGGCCGCCGAATCTTGGCCCTGTCCGGGGCGGTCCCGACCCCTCATCACATCTCCAACTGTGGAAGTGATCCGTCTTGAGCGGCGTCATCGAGCTTCTGCGCGACCTCGTAGCCATCCCCAGCGTCAACCCTTCCGGCCGCCCCCCGGATGACCGGGTGTTCGGCGAGCGTCGGGTGGTGGACTACCTCGAGGACCTGCTGCGCCGACACGGCATTGACTGCGTGCGGCAGGAGGCTCTTCGGGGCCGCGAGAATCTCCTGGCCCGGGTGGATGGCCGCGCGCCTGAACCCCTCATTCTCGAGGCCCACACGGACACCGTCTCGGTCGACGGCATGGAGATCGAGCCCTTCGATCCGCGGCTGGCGGACGGGCGCGTCTACGGGCGTGGCGCCTGCGACGACAAGGCCTCCCTCGCCGCGATGGTTACCGCACTTCTGCGTATCGCCGCGCGTGGCACCCCGGAGCGCACCTGCCTGCTGGCCGCCACCTGCGACGAGGAGTTCGGGTTCAACGGCGTCAAGGCATTCCTGGCGGCACCCGAGGTGGCCGGGCTCAGCCGGCCGCTGATACAGAAGTCTCTGGCGTGCGCCGGCGAGCCCACACAGCTTGGGATCGTCATCGCTCACAAGGGCGCCTTCCGCTGGCACATCCGCACCCGCGGCCGCTCGGCCCACAGCAGCGAGCCGGAGAAGGGCGACAATGCCATCTACAAGATGGCCCGGGTCATCTCGGCGCTGGAGCAGTACGCCCTGGCGCTGCGTGAGCGGCCGCGCCACCCGCTGGTCGGTGCCCCGGCCTTCAGCGTCGGCCGCATCAGCGGCGGAACGGCGGTGAACATCGTCCCCGAGACCTGCGAGATCCAGGTGGACCGCCGGCTGATCCCCGGTGAAGACGGCGAGGCGGTGGCGGGCGAGATCCGCGCCTTCCTTGAAGAGCGCGTTGGGGACGAGGTCGAGCTGAGCACGCTATTGGTTGACTGGCCCCTCGAGACGCCCGCCGATGCCGAGGTGGTCCGCAGGGCACAGAGCGCCGCGGTCGCGGTGGGAACAAGCTCGGAGCCCATAGGGGTGCAGTACGGGACGGACGCCAGCAAGATGGCGCGCGAGGGGGTGCAGTGCATCGTGTGCGGCCCCGGACACATCGCCCAGGCGCACACGGCTGTGGAGTGGGTGGAGGTGGCCCAGGTGGAGACGGCAGTGGACTTCTACGAACACTTCCTCGCCGGGCCGCACGGGAGATAGGGGGACGCCACCCGACAAGCGCGGCCTATTGCAGGTCGAACTCCGCGCAGATCGGCGTGTGATCCGAGGGTTTGTCCAGCGCCCGCGGCTCGCGGTCGATCCAGCAGCGCTGCGACCACGCCGCCAGCCCCTCCGAGGCCATGATGTGGTCGATCCGCCAGCCCAGGTTCCTCTTCAGCGACCCGGGCAGCCGATAGTCCCAGAAGGTGAACTCCCCGCCATCCTGGTTGTGCCGGCGGAACACGTCCTCGAACCCCAGCGCCGCCAGCTTCCTTAGCGCCTCGTGCTCGTCGGGGTGGAACCCCACCGCACCCCGGTATTTGTCGGGGTCGAATACGTCCCGGTCATCCGGTGCGATGTTCATATCGCCCACCCACAGTACCTGCTCCTCGACGGCGAGCAGCTCCGTCAACTCCTGTTCTAGCTCGGCAAGCCACGACAGCTTGTAGGCGAACTTCTCCGAGCCCACCTCGGCCCCCTGAGGGACGTAGGTGTTGACTACCCTGGTGGCACCCAGCCGCCCCGAGATGAGGCGGGCCTGGTCCGCGTGCGCGCCCGAGGAAAAGCCTGTGCGCACGTACTCCGGGGGCGTCTTGCTCAGAATCGCCACCCCGTTGTAGCTCTTCTGGCCGTGGAAGGCCACGTGGTATGAAGCGGCGGCGAACTGATCGGCGGGGAAATCCTCATCCTGCACCTTGGTCTCCTGCAGACACAGGACATCCGGCTGCACCGCCGCCAGCCAGTCCAGGACAATCTGCAGCCGGGCGCGAACTCCGTTTACATTGAAGCTGGCGGCAACCATCGTATCGGCCTCCGGTGGGTGTACTGCGAACCGCTGCGCTCAGGGCTCGGGGCCGCCACTTAATCGCGCCCCGTCCGGGCTCTGCCCGCCACCGACGTCTCCCCCACCTTGCGCTCTCACCACTGCCCAAACCCCTCGCCATCGATGGCGTGGAGGCGGATCACCCTGCTGCCCTCCGCCGCCAAGGCCAGCGGCAGGCGCCATGTGTCGCCCTCGTTCCGCAGCAAGACGGGCTCGTCACTGAGCGCATCCGTGGCCTCGTACTCGCCGGGCGGGAGGCCAAGCTCGAGGGTGCCCGTGGTGGAGCTGAAGAAACTGACGACGAAGACGAAGGCCTCCCTCTCCCCCTTGAGGCGCACAGACACATCGAGCAGCCCCTCGTCCTGCCCCTCTGCCTCCTCCACCAATCGCCACCGAGGCGCGAGTCCGGCGCGCTCCAGCAAGGAGCCCCACAGTTCGAGAGCGGCGGGATCGGGATGACGGCCGAGGTTCTTGCGGCCCAGGCTGCTGAGCAACCAGATCACCCGGCCGCGGCCCAGCGAGGCCTCGACCACCGCCGCACGCCCGGCGGCATCGCGGTGGAGGACCTCTGCCCCACCGGTGACGATGTCCTCGGCCACCCCGCGAGACGCGATGGTCCCGGCGCCGACGGCGATCTGATTGTCCTCGTCCCGGTATGCCGTGAAGCCCAACCCCAGCTCGCTCCCAAGCGCTCCGGCCGGCAGGCTCGCGTACGGGCGATAGCCGTCGTCGTACAGCCCCAAAGGACCATCAACGATCAGGGTGCCCCCGCCCCGGGCGAAGTCCGCCAGGCGCTGCAGGGAGATCTCGCTCACCACGTGGCACCAGGGGACGATCAGCGCGGTCTCGTGATCCAGGGTGCCCAGGGTCCCGTCGTTGACGAACTCCACGCAGTACCCATTGCGCTCGGTCAGCCAGTACGCTCCGTTGTGGTCGTGGACACCGGCGGCCTCCCAGGTGGCACCGCCGGTCTCCAGATCATTGGCCAGTGAGACGTCATCACCCAGAAACAGCGCTACCGAAGGCTCCTCGCGTCTCAGGGAGCCATAGTCATGTCGCCGATCGAACCGCTTGATGTCCGCACTGAAGCGCCGGAAGGACTCGTAGGCGGGGTAGGGACTATCCTGGTCATCAAAGAGACCGAACACCAGCGGCTTGCCGGCCCGCTGGCCCTCGTAGTAGTAGTTGTAGGTGAAGTACGTCATCAGGCCGTACCCGCGCCCCAGCAGCCACCACCCCTGGGCCTCCGGCAGCAGCGCCGGCGAGTTGTCCTGCACGTACAGCTCGTGGACCATCACCGGCTTGCCCTGCCGGTGGTAGGCCGAGACGTTCATGTCGAAGTTCAGGAACAACTCCGCCGCGTAGCCCAGGGTCGTGGGGCCCTCCCCGGGAAGGTACAGGTCGATGCCGCCCACGTCGGAGACCTGAGCCAGGGCGTACAGCACGTGGGTCTTGAAGTTGGCCCAGCAGGGCTGCTCGCCCACCGGAGTCTGGCCCCCATTGGCGGAGTGGAAGGCGCGGCAGAAGTCGGCGTACCAGTCAACCAGGACGCCGTCATGCCAGCGCTTCCACTCGATGGCACGGCTGCGATCCAGCTCGAAGAGCTGCTTCCAGCGGGCGGTGTTGGCCTCCGGTAGCTCCAGAGCCACCTTCATCATCTTCAGCCTCTCGGCGGCATCGTCGATGTCCGCCGCACTCCCGAGCTGTTGTACCTCGTCCCAGTCTGCATACTGCGATCCCCAGGCCTCATTGAGCGTCTGGAGCGTACCGAACCTCTGCCGCAGGTACTCCCGGAAACCGGCATCGCACTCCGCGCAGTAGCAGGGCGGGGCACTGAGGCCCTCTCCGGCGATGCTCTGCATCACCACCGCCGGATTGTCACGCAGATAGCGGCCCAGATGCTCGGCCGTTCGCAGCAACTCCGCCCGGCGTTCGGCACCGAGGCAGACCTGTCGATAGGAGACCGCCGGCGTCCGCCAGACTCTGAACCCGTGGGCCGCTACGGTGGCGATGTTGTTTGTGGCCGAGGCAACCTCGCCGCCCTTGCCCCCCATGCGCAGAACCGCCACCCCGTCCTCGCCCATGGAGCGCAGACATTCCTCCAGCCCCGCGACCCGGGTGTAGGCCGCTCCCACGTCACAGATCTCGCCCACCCCGCCGGGAGCCACCGCGTAGATGGGCCTTCGCCACAGAGTGGTGCTCTGGCCGTCGGCGGAGAGCGCCAAAGCCAGGAGGTGTGCCCCCGCGGTGAGTGCCGGGAAGCTGAGAGATAGCCGTGCCTCATCGGTGGCCCCCAGGCCCAGCGGAAGGAAGCACTCGCCTTCGGGCTCACCCTCCGAGCTCTGCAGGACGGCCTCGAGGACGCAGGCGAAGCCCCGGCCGGTGTCGTTGGTGATGGTCGCACCCATGCGGGCGGGAGTGCCGGACTCATAGACGTGGGGCGACAGGCGGTCCAGTTGGACTCGGAGGCCGGTGAAGGTGTGGCCGGCCAGCTCGGCCCCGGATTCATCGTCCAGCAGGCCCACGCGGCGCCACCACAAGGACGCCGGTGCGGGGAGGACAATGGTCGTCGTCTGCCCCGCCGCGAGATCCACGACGTCCTCCCCCGGTCGTCCTTGAATCGGTCCGCCCACCCAGTATTCGCGCTCCGGAGGGGTGACCGCGAAGGCGAGAGGCAGATAGCCCCAACGAGGCTCGGGAACGTCGGCCGCGGCCTCCCAGACGCAGGGCCGGAGGCGAACCGTGGTCTCTCCCGCATTGCGCACCTGGACCTCCTGTCCCCAGTCGCCGGCGATCTCCAGCCCATGCCGCACCGCGGACCGGGTTGCGAGACCGGCGACCTCGGCCCCGGTCAACGGCCGATTGGACAAGAGCAGCTCGTCGATGTCGCCTGCGAAGGGGAACCCGCCGCCCGGCGTATGGCAGCCCACACGACCGGGCCAGTCGGCCTCAAGTGGAGTAGGCTCGAAAGCGCGTTGAGCCTCGGCGCGCTTCTCACCATCCACGTACAGCGCGGCGCCGGTCTCGCAGTCCCAGGTCATGGCCACATGGACCCAGCGGTCGCGGGAGAGGGCACCGTCGACCTCGAGGGTCACGGGCAGGGCCGGCCGCGCCTTGAGTTTCGCACCATCAACCAGGATGACGGTCTCGTACCCATCCACCAGCGTATTGCCCGCATCACGCATGAAGTCGATGACAACCCGCTGGGAGCCCTCCTCCGGCTCGAAGCCGGGCCGGACCCACATGGCGATGGTGCCGGCGGAGGCCGTGTTCCCAAAGAACGCCACCGGGTTGGGCAGATACAGCCCGTTGCCACCCCTACCGGGCAGATGCAGGCCGCCGCCGAGCTTCCCCGGCCCTGCCCATGCCTGCGCGGCATTTGCCGGCCACTTGTCCGGGCCGGCGCTCTCGCCCAGGGAGGCCTCGCCGTCGAAAGGGTAGTGCACGGTCAGAGGCGCCGCCAGGCCCGGCAGCGCGACCAGCGAGAGCACAGTGGCCAGTATGAGGGGTCCTGCGGAGCGTGCAGACATGATACCGCCTCGGATCAGCAGAAGGATTCGCGCGACGGATCCTGTCGGGACGGCCGTGACGCGTCACGAGCCACGCTCCACGGCCGTCCCGTCCTCTCAATTCCTCAGGCGCGCCTCAACTTGTGAGACCAGCCGCAGGGCGTTGTCGCAAAACACATCCCGCACATCGTCGGCCGAGAGGCCCTCGCGCTCGGCGGCCTTCTTGAAGGCCCGCACAATCTCGTAGGCATAGAAGGTGCAGCGCATCTTGTAGCTACCCGCGGAGTTGTTGATGCTCCAGGGGTGCACCCGTTTGGTGAAGAAGTGCCGCTGCCCATTGGCGGAGAGCAGCTTGCCCTTCTCCTGGGCCACCGGCATGTCCAGACCGAAGAGAATGCGCCGGGGGCCGAAGCGGTCGATCATGATCTGGCACACCTCCCAGTCCTGCACCATGGAGAAGTCCACTAAGAGGTTCTCATACGAGGGCAGGTCCTGCAGGTCGCCGACGGCCTCCGGGAAATACGCCCTGCCGAAGTGAGCCATGATCACCTTCGCCCCCGGGCAGTCGGCACACAGCTTCCTTAGCCCCCGGACATTCACCGGGTCGGCCAGCCGGTCCAGCCGCGGGATATGCACCATCAGGATCAGGCCCAGGCGGTCGGCGAGACGACGCTGCGCCGGGGGGATCATGTCCTCCAAGGTCACATCCGCCTGATCCTTCCAGGTCACATAGCTCCAGTAGGGCTTGAGGCCCAGGAACCCGCCGGCCCGCAACTCGTCCTCCAGCTTCGCCTCGTCATCGCACACGCCCCCGAGCATCAGGGCATGCAGATTCTCTGCTTGTGCAACCTGCGCCAGATACCCATTTTGCACGGAGAGGTCCATGTTGGGGTCGATGGTGTTGAAAAGCAGCGCATGAAGGATCTTGCCGGGGAAGAGCCTGCCCATCGAGTCCAGGTAGTTCTCCAATGGGTAAGATTCGCAGACCACGGGCATCGACGGATTGCGACTTTGCTTCTTGGTGTAGCTCACATCCTCGGGGCGGTAGACGTGCGAGTGGAAGTCGAAGATGGCCTCGGGCAACCACGGCCCCAGCTCGTCCTCGAACACGGGGGCATCGATCTGAGCTTCATAGTCCAGCGGGAAGTGCATTTCCATGGTACGTGATCTCCTCTATACACCGGGGCGCCGCAGCCCGGGCCTGTGCTCCCAAGGCGGCGGTCAGGCGACGTCCACGGGCACGCCGGGCTCTCCCACCCAGCAGGCTTGCCCCGGGAACTTGGCGTCCAGATAGTCCATGAACAGCTCGGGGTCCTCGGAATTGCCGGCGAACATGTCGTAGTGGGTGGGCACCACAAGCCGGGGCCGCAGGGCGCCGGCCAAATCCACCGCCTCCTGATACGTCATGTTGCCGATACAGCCACTGCGGTAGCGGCGGGCATCGCGCCCGTTGATCGGGAGAAACGCCACCGTCAGGTTCCATCTCTGGAGGGCCGACAGCAATCCCTCGTAGCAGAGAGTGTCTCCGGAGTGGTACACCGCACAGCCATCGGCCTCCACCACATACCCCATGTATGGGTGCCCGACACCCTCCTGGTAGTCGAAGAACTCGTGAGCGGCCTTGATGCCGGTGATCCTCACGCCCGCCACGTCCTCGCCGTCGCCATCGTCGAGACACAGGAGCCGCTGAGGCGGCACGCCCAGGCTCAGCATCCGCTCCCGGGAGGGCCCGGGGGCAACGAATACCGCACCGGGACCGGCGAGGGCGATGGGCGTGATGGCCTCGGGGTCGATGTGGTCGGAGTGGTCGTGGCTACACAGGACCAGATCGGCGTTGGTTACCTGCTCGCCGAGGAACAACGGAGGGGTGCGGCGCGCCGGACTCGGGGCCAGGTACGGATCGAAGTACAAGACCCGCCCTCCGAGCTTGAGCACCACACTGTGCTGTCCGAGCCACCAGAAGGTCAAGCCGGATGGAGGAGGAACGTGGTGCGTGATCTCGCCGATCAGTGCGTCTCCCGTCGATGGGGGCATCGCATAGTCCTTTCCCTGGCCGACGCAGTCCAATTCCTCAGGTGGTGCCGATGACCTCCCGCGAGCGTCTGCTGTGTGCCATGCGCCTGGACGGTCCCGGAGAGCTGCCCATTCACGTCCGCGGCGTCCCGGCCTGGGATGACCAATGGGTACAGACGCGAGACCCAAGCTACGCTCCGGTGGTCCAGGCCGTACGGCAATATGGCGACTACTGCGCCAACTGGGCGCCACCCTCGGGACCCTTTCTGTCTCAGACCACGGTTGCCACCGACGCCGAGCGCATCGACCATCCCGACTGGGTGGAGACGATTACCACCTGGCACACGCCCGGAGGCGATCTGCGCACCCGGCACCTGTCCAGCAAGCGCGGGCTGCCGGGGATGCAGATGGAGTTCGCCGTCAAGTCGCCGGAAGACGTAGAGAGGGTCTTGTCCGTACCCTACGTGCCTTTGGAGCGCGTCGACGCGTCCGGGTTCTTCTCTCTACGGGAGCGTATCGGCGACAGGGGCGTCGTGATCGCCTCCGCCGGCCAAGACCCCATCGGGCACGTACACGACCTGATGGGCTCCGACCTCCTGGCGATCTGGAGCATCGAGCAGCGTAGTACGCTTTGCCGGCTTATCGAAGTCTTCCTCCGACGCATCCTCGACCGCCTGGAGGCGATTCTCGCCGCCAATGTGGGGCCTATCTTCGGGACCCTTGGCCAGGAGTACATCACCCCACCCCTGCATGGACCACGGGACTTCCTGGAGTTCTGCCTGGAGCCCGAGAAGGCGATCATCGACCGCATTCACCGGGCCGGCGGCATGCTCCACGTGCACTGCCACGGCCCGCTCAGTGCGGTCCTGGAAGACTTCGCACGCATCGCCGATGTACTGCACCCCATCGAGGCCCCACCCATGGGCGATCTGCCCCTGGCGGACGCGAAGCGTCGCATCGGCGATCGCGTCTGTCTCGAGGGCAATGTCCAGATCGGCGACATCTATGCCCTGCCCACTCACAGGCTCCTCGACGCCGTCAGGAAGGCCATCGATGACGGCGCGCCGGGCGGAGGCTTCATCCTCTGCCCCACCGCATCACCCTACACGCAGGTGCTCACCGATCTGACGGTGCGCAACTATGTGGCGATGATACAGACGGCGGCGGAGTACGGCCGGGGCTAACGGCAGACCACGGAGACACGGAGAGCACGGAGTTCCACGGAGAACGGCACACGCCCTAACACAGAGAACGGCGGAGTACACCGGGAACGGCGGATTGCGGAGACGACTGGACACGAAGATACGGAGAACCGCAGGAGCGGCCGGGGGAGGGCGTCACCGGCCCCGGGCATCCCCCACCCCCGGCGGGCCCTGCGGGCGCAGACCCTACCCGAGCATCCCGGTCTCACGACTGCGCTCGTAGCCCTTGTTCCCCTCCGGGCCGCTGCAGATCGCCCACTCATTGGACCGCACCACGCCGTCGCCGTAGCCACAGACCTCCACCGTCGATGCAATCCTGGCAAACATCAGCTCGATGAACTCGCGGGCCGGCAGGACCGCTCCCGGCCTTAGCCCCAGCTTCTGCAGCACGTCGAGGTCCTTCTTGAAGTCGCGGATCAGGCCCCCGGCGTGGACGCAGCGGCTGGTTGCCGGATGGAAACCGTCGCAGCAGTCGCAGGCGTCACAGCAGCCCTCCACGATCCGCACCGACACATCGGGCTCGCGCCGGATGCGCTCCCAGATCTCGTAGATCGTGTCCTCCGGTCGCGCGCCGCCGTGCTCGCCCCCATTGTACCAGCAGGCCATGCACATGAAGTGGTGCGCGCGCACGCTGATGCAGTCCCCCTCCGCCGCGACTTTTGCACTGCGACGGCGGTATTCGTCCTTCTCCTCCTGGGGCCGAAGGTAAACCACGGCACTGAAGCCCCGCTCGCGGACGCTCTCGTAGGCCCCGCTCCTGGCCAGTTCGCAGCCCTCCCAGCCCGGCGTGTCGTAGGCGCAAATGCCGTTCAACGTCTCGATGCGCTGGAAGAGCAGGTCGTAAAGGTACCGGGCTCGCCGCGTATCGCCGGGCAGCAGGCCCAGGCGCTGCAAGACGTCCAGGTCGCGCTTGCGGTTCAGCGCGTCCTGAACGTCCGTCTCGGCATAGCCATCTTGGGTGAGGCGCGAGTGGTGCAGGATGTTCTCGGCATCCGAGGTCAGGCGAATGGCCACGGTGGGATCGCTTTTCACCGCATCCAGCACGGCTCGGGCGGTCTTCTCATCGATCAGCGGGCACTCGGCGCCTCCCAGGCGACAGACGGTGCCCGGCAACTGTCGGGCCTCGATCTCGATCTGGGGCGAGCAAAGGCCGTCGGTGAGTCTGTCTCGGTCCATGGTGGTTCCCTCCGGATGTGTCGGCCGGTCGCGATGAAACGGTGCGTGCTCGGGGAGTTCCGGTCCCGAGCGCCTCGACGACGCTCTGAGCGAGCCGCCCCGATTCGCAGCCATCCGCCCTTCGCGGGCGCCCGGTCGGTGCGGCGCGCCCCACGGCGACGGGCGCTATGGCCCGCACGGTGTCCGCCGCGCGGGGGGCTATCTGTGGAAGTAGATGGGGGCCACGGCGACCCCGCGCCCATCCAGCGCCGCCACCGGCCTCACCCGTGCGTGGATCGGCGAGCCGGACCAAGGCTCCGAGCGCAGTACCAACGGCCGGCAGACGGGGTGAGGGCGCGTAGGACACCCCAGAAGGCCCCGGACGGAGAGCCAACCTGTACCTACTTCGCCGCACACAGAGGGCCACCTCCGGACGGCGCAAAGCTGCGAACAGGCCTCGCGACTGGGAAAACCCGTGCACCGGAGCCAGGCCTTGCCATGACATTGCCCATCACCTCGCCCCCTTCCCTGCCCCCTGCCTTTGTGCTACAATCGAGGCCCGATGGATAGTGAACGCAATGCGGCGACCCGGCGTGAGCCCATCGGAGTGCTCGGAGGCACCTTCGACCCTATTCACGTCGGTCACCTCCTGCTCGCCGAACACGCCCGCGAACAGCTAGGGCTGAGCCGCGTTGTCTTCGTCCCCAGCGCACGTCCGCCTCACAAGCTCACGGAGCCTGTCACCGATCCGGAACACCGCTACGCAATGGCGCTGTTGGCCACTGCGACACATCTGCGTTTCTGCGTGTCACGGCGAGAGCTGGACCGGCAGGGCCCGTCCTATACAATCACGACCGTCCGCGAGTTGGCGGCCGAAGGCTTCGACCCCATCTACTGGATCGTCGGCGCCGATGCCGCGCTTGATCTGCCAAACTGGTACGAGGCCGAAGCCATTCTCCGCGAAGCCCGGGTAGTGGCCGTGGCCAGGCCCGGCTTCTGCCTGGATCGCCTGGCCGAGGCTCTGGGCCCCCGCCGTGCTCAGATGGTCACCGTGCTGCAGGCGCCGCAGTTCGACGTCTCTTCCACCGCCATCCGCGAGGCCCTGGCGCGTGGCGCCTCCACCAGGTACCTGCTGGACGATGCGGTGGAGGCCTACGTGCGCAAGCACGGCCTGTACACAGCGGGGGACACGCTGCGGCAGTCGAGGGGCCGACAACAGCAAGGGCCACCGGACGGGGTCCGCTGACGGTACAGAACACAGCGGCCGACAAGGGACCACGCTATCATGGCACGGCGTACCGCACCCATCGACGGATTACTGGTGTTCTTGCTGGCGCTGCTGTCGGTCGGGACTGTGGCGGGAGTACGGGACGCCATGGACAACCCGCAGTCGCCCGCGCGTCCCGGCGCCGCACGACCGCACTTGCTCAGCGCCCCGCCCATCGGCATGCTTGCCGGCGGGGAGATCTTGCGCGTCCTGCTGGTCGGCGCCGACGACCGCGAGGACCGTGGGCGCGCCGATTGCGTCATGGTTGGCTACTTCAGCACGCGCACCCACAGAGCCGTCCTGCTTTCCATCCCGCGAGACACGAAGGTCGACATCCCCGGGCATCGCAGGGACAAGATCAACCACGCCTACCGTTTCGGGGGCGTCAAGCTCCTGCGCAGGACGGTGGAAGGCGTTCTGCAGCACCCCCTGGAGCACCATGCCAAGCTGGATTTTGAGACCTTCGTTGAGGTCGTCGATCTCCTGGGCCCCGTTGAGGTTGAGGTGGAGGATGTCGAGCGCCGTGGGCGGGGGATGAACTACGACGACAATGCCGGCAAGCTGCACATCCACCTCAAGCCCGGCGGGCAGGAGCTCACCGGGGAGCAGGCCATCGGCTTTGTCCGCTACCGCAGGGACAGCGACCTGAAGCGTGCCGCGCGTCAGCAGCAGTTCGTCAAGGCGGCCATCAAGCAGCACGTGCGTCCGGGCAACCTCCCGGCCCTGCTCAACGCGGCTTCCCACATCCTGCGCAAGATGGACACCTCCATCACCGCGGGCCAGGCGGCCTCGCTGCTCCCGGCCATGGCGGGCATGTCTCCGGACGACATACTGACCCTGACCGTCCCCGTGGCGTCGGCGCCGTCCCACGGAGTGTACTATTCGCGGATCGAGGACGGCGCCATCGAGACTATCATGGCCAAGGTCGATGGTTTCCTGGCCGCCGAGGGATCGTTGCCCCGGGCAAAGCCGCTGAAGGAGTGCACTGTGGCGGTGTTGAATGGTTCGGGGAGAGCCGGCGTGGCCCGCTCCGTCGCGGCGACAATCGAGCAGCAGGGAGCGAAGGTCACCGCCACCGGCAATGCAGAGGCGTTCGACCACAGCAGAACGGAGATCCGCTACCGTCCGGCGGGCCGAGACGCGGCCGAGGAGCTGCGGGACGTGCTGGAGGTGCCAGGGGCCGGGCTCATCCAGGCCAGCGAACTCGACGCCCCGGGGGCGGCCACGATCCTGGTCACGGTCGGAAGAGACTACAAGACTGATTAGGGGCCGACGAGCAACCGCGGGCACAGAGCACATCCGGCCGCCGCCGGAGCACCGCCGGCACTTGCGGCCGTGGCCTGCAAGCACCGCGACCGTTTCGATTGCGAGCGCCTGAGACTGCGACCATACCTCGACAAGGAGCATGATCTCACATGGCAGACTTTCTCAAGGATGTCAAACGCGTCGGCAGCGACCTGGCGCGATGGGGGAAGAAGAGCGTAGACAACATCGCCGTCGCCGTGGACACACACACCGAGATCAGCCGCTTGTCCGGACAGATGAAGAAGCTCAACTCCCAGCGTGACGCGGCCCTTCTGGAGATTGGGCAGAAGGTCTTCGCCCTCTACGGACGAGACAAGGTCGCCAACGCCGACATCATCGCCGCCTGCAAGACCGTGGAAACGCTGACGGCTGAGGTCGCCAAGCTCCGAGAGCAGATGGACGAGGTCCGCCACGGCGCCACCGTTCTCGAGGTCGAAGTCAAAGATGAGACACCGCTGGAGGCCGCCGCGGGCACGGCGGCGACTGAGGCGCCCGCCGAGCCGCCGACACCGGCGCCCCCCGAAGCGCCTGAGCCTCCCGTGCCGCCCGAGCCTCCTGTGCCGCCCGAGCCTCCTGTGCCCGCTGCCCCGGAGACGTCGGCCCCGCCGCATGTGGACGACTCCGGCGGTCCGGCCGCGGAGGACGAGGACCTTCTGCTGCCCGACGACGACTCCACGCCGCCGGACGAGGACCTTGACACCTCGGCCCCCGACGACGACGACCATGTACGGATGTAGCACAAAACACGAGAAGGGCTGACCCAATGACCAAGTATGTATTCGTGACCGGTGGCGTCGTCTCAGGAATCGGCAAGGGGATCACCACCGCCTCCATGGGCCGACTACTCAAGAACCGCGGGTACAGGATCGGGATTCTCAAGATCGACCCGTATATCAACGTCGATGCCGGCCTGATGAACCCGTTTCAGCATGGGGAGGTCTTCGTCACCGACGACGGCGCCGAGACCGACCTGGACCTGGGCCACTACGAGCGCTTCGTCGACGAACCCCTGGGGCAGGAGTCGAACATCACCACCGGGCAGGTATACGGCGAGGTCATCCGCAAGGAGCGGGACGGCAATTACTATCTGGGGCACACCGTCCAGGTCATCCCGCACATCACCGACGAGATCAAGGCCCGCATCCGCCTGTGCGCCCGCAAGTACGAGGCCGACATCTGCATCGTGGAGATCGGCGGTACCGTGGGCGACATCGAGGGCCAGCCCTTCCTCGAGGCCATCCGCCAGATGCGAATCGACGAGGGGCCCGAGAACGTTTGCTACATCCACGTGACTTTGGTGCCCTTCGTCAACACAGTCGGCGAGCTCAAGACCAAACCCACACAGCACAGCGTGCGGGAGCTGCGCAGCGTGGGTATCCAGCCCGACATCATCGTGGCGCGCACGCCCAAGCCCATGGCCAAGTTGGAGCGGGAGAAGCTCGCGCTGTTTTGCAATGTCCCTGCCACCAACGTCATCGAGAACCAGGACACCGAGGGGAGTCTTTACGAGATCCCGCTGACCCTGGAGGCTCAGGGCCTCGGCGACCTGGTGGCACGCACGGTCGGCCTCGAGCCACGGACGGCGAACCTCCAGGACTGGCAGGCCATGGTCGACCGTGTCAACCACCCCGAGGGCTCGGTGACCATCGCCATGGTCGGCAAGTACATGGACCTGCGCGACGCCTACCTCTCAGTCTCCGAATCCATCCGCCACGGGGCCATCGCCCACGACTGTGGGGTGACAATCAAGTACGTTGACTCGGAAAAGTGCATCGAGGAGGATGGGCCTGAGGCCCACCTGGCCGACGTGCACGGCGTCGTGGTGCCCGGCGGATTCGGCAACCGCGGCATCGAGGGCAAGATCGCGGCCGTCCGCTACGCCCGCGAGAACGGCATTCCGTACCTGGGCCTGTGCCTGGGCCTGCAGATGGCGGTGACCGAGTTCGCGCGCCATGCCTGCGGCCTCGAGGGCGCCCACACCCGCGAGGTGGACCCGGAGACCCCGCATCCGGTGATCGTCTACCTCAAGGAGCAGGAGTACGTCACCGAGTTGGGCGGCTCCATGCGCCTGGGA
>CAYRFY010000126.1:0-6840 GCA_964423635.1 uncultured Armatimonadia bacterium
GGCGTACCAGATGTTCGCCCTCGCAAGGCACGGCAGTCTGGAGGCCATCAACGCGGCCTACGCGATGAATCTGAGCTCCGTGCAGCAGCTCGGAGTGCCTTTCGGCCAGGCTCTGTTGGTCACATTCGAGCGCAAGCAGTACGCCTTCTTGCTGGACAATCTGGTGGGCAACTACGTGGCGGTGATCGACTATCTGGTGCACCGCGGGCTGGCGGTGCGCAACACCATCATTCTCGTGGTGCTAACGATCGTCATCACCCTGACGGTGAACCCGCTGGCCGCCTACGCCCTGAGCCGGTTCCGCCTCCGGGGGTCGGAGAAGATCATCGTCTTTTGCCTGGCGACGATGGCCTTCCCCGCGGCGGTGGCGGCCATCCCGGGCTTCCTCTTGCTGCGCGATCTGGGGCTGCTGAATACCTTCGCCGCCCTGGTGCTGCCCGGGGCGGCCAACGGGATGACCATCTTCCTGCTCAAGGGCTTCTTCGACTCATTGCCTCAGGAGCTGTACGAGGCGGCTACGATCGACGGCGCCCCGGAGTGGACCGTGTTTTTGCGCATCTCCCTGCCGATGGTCAAGCCGATCCTGGCGGTGGGGATGCTGAACGCCTTCATCGCGGCCTACAACGGCTGGGAGTGGGCGATCATCGTGGCCCAGGACCCCAAGATCTGGACCATCGCGGTGTGGACGTACCAGTTTTCGCGCACCCTGGCCGGGGCACCGTACATGGTGATGGCCTCCTTCATCGTCAACTCGATCCCGGTGCTGCTGGTGTTCCTGTTTTGCCAGAAGATCATCTTGCGCGGCATCATCCTGCCGCAGATGAAGTAGGACGTGGCCGTCCTTCGTAGCCGGCCCTGGGACCGTGGGCGTCCCGCCCGCACGCCATTGCCGTTGTCGTTCGCCGTTCGCCGTCGCCGTTAGGGCGGCGATGGGCTTTCGCCCACCGCCAGGTGATCCCGCCGAGCAGGACCGGTGGCCCTGCGGGCCCGACGGCCCGGAACGGCGGGCCTGGAGACCCGCCGGCTCGGTGGATCACCTCAGTTTCCCCAGGCGGCCGGAGGCTCATGATCCGCCAACGGCAAGTCGCGGGTCTCTACTGGCCCGTGCCACCCAGCATGAAGAGGTGCACGCATGGCTCGACTGGTTCTCGTCTACCTGGTGCTGTCGCTCGTACCCTGCGGGTGCGTGGCCCTGGCCGCGGAAGAGCCTGTGTTCTACGCCGGTTTCGACGGCTCCGCGGTGGCGGTGGGTCCGGGAGGCGTTCAGATCAGCCCGCTGCAGGGGGAGAACTTGCCCTACGCTCCGGGCATGAGGGGGCAGGCGTTCCGTGCCGAGGGTGCCACTTTGGTGTATCCCGCCTCCGTGGTGCCCGCGGACAGCGGCAGTCTGGAGATCTGGGCGGCGCCGCTGCCCAAGGCTCTCGGAGGCGGCTGGTACTTCCTCTCCGGCGATGCGACACAGTGGGGCCCAGACGGCGTCCCTCGGCTGTGGATGTACGAGGGCAGGCCCCGGTTCGATGAGGATGGCGGCGGCAGGCTGATCAGCGGCTCGCTGCCGATCGGCGTGAAGTGGCAGGAGGGCACCTGGCACCAGTTCGTGGGCACCTGGGAGCGCGCGGGCAAGGTGTCGCTGTATGTGGACGGGCGCCTGGTGGCGCTCAAGTCCGTGGCTCCCTGGCCGGCCCCGTCGCACGAAGGCTTTCGGATCGGGTCCGGGATCGCCATCGAAGGCGGCGGGGTACTGCCGGCCCACGCTCTCCTGGACGAGGTCAGCATCTACGACCGCGTACTATCCGCCGAGGAGGTGCGCGCGCGATTCCTGGCGGCCGGTATCCCCCAGCTTGCGGTGCGCCTGGAAGGCGGCCTGTTCTCGCGGCCGCCGGAGCAGTTGCCCATCCTCGTGGAGAACGTGGGTGGCGGCGCCTGGCGGGGTAAGCTGAGCTGGACGGCCGGGGAGCAGTCGGGCGAGCTGGAACTGTCTCTGGAGCCCGGTGAGACCAAAACGGCGACAGCGCAGGCCGTGTCGGCGGCCGACGCCACCGGGGAGATAGCCCTGCAGGTGCGGTGGCGCGAGGGGATCGGCGCCGGGGTCGCGCGCTCGGAGCAACTGGCTCTGTACGTGCCGCCGCCACTTCCGCCACCGAGCACGGACGCTCCGGAGTGGCGCCCGGTGGACAGCGTGCGCTGCGCCGAGGAGGCTCCGGTGACCGAGATCGGCACCTCCTCGTCCACGGAGGGCCCCGCCGGGCGCTACCGCGAGGCGGGAAAAGACTGCTACGACCGCTTCGCCTACTGCTTCAGGCTCTCGGGCCCCGGACGGCTGCTGCGCCTGACCGTGGAGCACCCGGATGACAAGAAGCGCTGCACGATGCTCTCCTACAGCATCCCGCGGTTCCAGCCGGTGGGGATCGCCGGGAGCGAGCAGCAGGTACTGGGACACGGGATCCTCAGCGGCGGCATCCAGCCCCTCAGCGGCCAGATGGTACGGCGGCAGTACGTGTTCCCGTGCATGAGCGACGAGGTGGCGATCATTGTGGAAACGGGGACAAGCGGCCAGCCCGCGGCCGCCGCGACACTAGAATTGGAGGAGGCCGATGGCAGGTATGGCCCGGCCGGCGCGGCGCCCGCTCTTGCAGCGGCGAGCCACCGCCGCGCAGGGCTGTACTGGGAAGACCCGGTGCTGAGCCAGACCTTCGGCTGGGCGGGCACGGACTATGCGCCGTGGGACGCGGCCCTCGGGCGGGCCATGGACTATCTGGCCTGGACCGGCCAGGACCTCCTGGTGTATCCCACTGTCTGGTACCACGGGCCCATCTACCAAAGCGCCGTGGAGCAGGGCACGTGGCCCTCGGGGGGGCGCTACCACCCAGCGCAATATCCTCGCCTGATCGCCCTGCGCTGCGCCCAGCGCGGGGTGACCTTCGTTCCCACATACACCATCTGGCGGCTGCCCTCCCTGGCCGAGTGGGTGCGCACCCCAGAGGAGGTCATCGCCGGGGAGCCGTCGGTCAACACGGTCACCAGCGACGGCCGGGTGCTGACCGATACCAACTGGGGCTCGCCACCGCTCCTGAACGCCCAGCACCCCCGGGTGCAGCAGGCGCTGCTGGACCTGCTGGACGAGCATGTGGCCATGTGTGGTGACGTGGAGAGCTTCGGCGGCGTGGGCTTCGCCCTGTGGCCGAGCTCGCCCATGCAGGCCGGGGCCAAGCTGCTGACCAGCTATGATGACTTCAGTGTGGAGCAGTTCGCAAGGAGCATCGGTGCCACGCCGCCGGGCGAGCCCAAATCGGCGGAGCGTTTCCGGCTGCGGGCGGAGTGGATCCTGGGCGACCCGGAGCGCAAGACGGCCTGGGTGCGCTGGCGCTGCGAGAGCATGACGCGATTCTACAGGCAGGCCGCGGAGCGCCTCACCGCCGCGGGCCCCAGCGCCAAGCTGCGCCTGATGATTCAGCAGCCGTATCCGGAGCGTGGCGCCGACCCGGCCCAGCAGTTACTCGAGCAAGGCATCGACCTGCGCGCCCTATCCGGTGACCCGCGCATCGTGATCGACCGCTGGCTCAACCAGACCGCGCACCGCTCTTTGGAGAAGGACGGCCACGACCCGGCGAGCATCTACTACGACCAGGCCGAGCTCTCTACGGGCTTTCAGCTTCCCTTCCGCGCCTTGCCCAATCCTTCGGCCACGATCCATCAGCAGTACTTCGAGAGCCATGCTGTTTTGGGCAATCCTCAGGCGCCGAAACTGCAGTTCCCGGCCCCCTGGGAGGTGGAGGCCTTCGGGCGGGCGTGCCAACCCACGCCCTGGGGCCGGGGCTTCCTGCGCCATCACGCGCGCTCGCTGCTGCTCTTCGACGCCCACTGGATCGCCATCGGCGGGTTCTCGCTGGGCACGATGGGGGCCGAGGCCGAGGTGGCTGAGTTCTGCCGGGCCTTCCGGGCGCTGCCGAGGGTGCCCTTCGAGGACCTCGGCTGCACCGGTGCGGTGATGGTCAGAACGGCCGTGGCCGAGGGACAGCGATGGGTCTATGCGGTGAACTTCACCGACCGCGCGGCGGACCTGGCACTGGCCGTCACCGGTGATAGCCTCCGCGATGGCGCCACGGGCGAGCCCGCTGGGGACGAGGGCGCCCTGAAGGTGTCGCTACGCCCGTACGAGCTGCGGGTGTGGCGGATGGATGAGGCGGGCTCAGTGACCCTGGCGCAGCCGAACCTCCCACCTGAGCCCGAGGCGTGGGAGGAGGCGTAGACATTCACGTGAGCTGGGTCCGAGTAGATGAGTCAGGTCCTCGGGCCGCGGCTCCGTCGTTCGCAGTCGCGTAGGTCGGGCTTTCCAGCCCGACACGACCGATCCGCAGGATCGGTCGAAGGCCGTCTCATCGACCTGGAGAGCACCGCGGCGTGCCTCGTCGGCTGGCAGCGGAGCTTCGCCCGGGGAGGGTCCGACATGTGGGATCTGGACGAGATGGCGCGACTGGCCGTGACGTCGCGTCTGTTGGAGCAGACGTCTGTCGCCGGTGTCTTGGGCGGCATTCCCGGGCTACGACTCGAAGGCGACTTCCGCGTCGAGTGCGACGGGCGGGGCTACCTGATGCTCAACGGCGAGGGCAGTCTGGATGATGTCGCGCACGTGCGGCACCTGAACGAGGGCGCGTCCTTCCGAGGCAAGATGAGTGACGGCCGCCCCGTGGAGACGGAGGGGGCCAAGCAGTGGAAGGCCGAACTCGGCCCTTCCCCCGGAGCTGTCCAGGTCGCTGTGCAGTGTCACGGGAAGACCGCTCTGTTCGACCGCGGCTCGGCTCCCCGGCCGGGTGCGAGGGTGACTTTCGACCTGCTGAACTGCAGTTGCCGCACGGACTCGGGCGGGGACTTCGCAGCGGGCGGCCGGACGTGGACGCTGGAGCCCCACCCCCAGTATCGTCAGCGCTATGACGCTCTGCGCTTCCGTCTGCTTCCTGCGGTTCCCACAGCGACTGTCTCGACGACCATCGCCAGTTGGGGGGAGCTGGACGACATCTGGCCTGTCGCGGACCACATCAGTTGGCTGCTGTCGCTGGCCGGCGGCACGATGGTCATGCCCGTCTGTGTCCGTAGCGATGATGGCGCACTGCTCGAAGTAGTGCACTCCACCTCAGCGGCCTTCACGGGGGCGCGGTCCTTCATCGATGGGGAGGCGAACGCCGCGGGCGGCGGGCTCGCCGGGTTCCTGGCCGAGACTGCGGAGCATTACGTCGCGGCTGAGACCACTCGTGGACTGTGCGTCGCCATCGCGTATCTGACGCACTCCCTGGCCGTCCCCGACGTGGAACTCAGACTCACCAGCATGCTTCAGGCGCTGGAGCATCTGTGCACCAGCGTCGGGCGGAGCGATCTAGGTTGGGGCGAGGGCAAGGCCCGGCGACGGGTGCTCGACAAGATGGAGGACCTGCATGCCAGCCTGTTCCGCGCCCCACTCACCGGCCTACCCCCCGACCTCGCAGACGCCGTGAGGAACCCGCTCTTCCACGAGGGCAAGCTGAAGCTGGCCGGCTTCGGCGATGCTCTGGACCTGCACAGCCTCCTCACGGACGTGTTTCTCAGGCTCGCGTTGGGCCTCATCGGGTACACAGGCAGATACCGCGATCCGAGCGATCTGCTGCGGCTCAAGGATTTGCCGCCAGCGGCCGGGATCGCGCCGTAGCCGGAGGACGTGCGCGTGGCGTTCCGCTGGGTGCCCGGCCAACGGCCGGTCCTTGACCAAGGCTGGGTGGACTTCCCCCTCACCCGGCTCTACGGGCCCTGAACGGCAGGCCCGTAGAGCCGACCTCTCCCGGTGGGAGAGGTGGAACGGACAACGCCGCGCTTGCCTCAGAACCTCATCACCTTCCCCGTCTTGGCCGACTCGAAGCAGCGCAGGATGAAGCGCGTTACCCGCGCGCCGTCCTTGGCGGTCGCGATGGGCTTTTCGCCCTTGATGATGGACATCGCGAAAGCCGGGAGGATATCCGGCACCCCGCCGGCAGGACGCTCGCCCAACTCCCTGCCGTACTCGCGGTTGGCATAGGGGATGGTCCAGTTCGGGTCGCAGGATTCGAATCGCGCATCGTGGCCGTGGTCGATGGCCGTGGCGCTGCGGCCCTTGCCGACCACCGTCACCCAGAAGGGGCAGCCGCAGGGGAGTGGATGGCCGTGGAGGATGCCGCCCGTGCCGCCGTCTCCACCCATGAAGCAGCCGGTGGCGCCATTTTCGAACCTGATCGCCGCATTGATCGTGTCCAGTGGCTCCGGCTTCTCGTGATGGTACATGCCCCCGGTGGCCCACAGCTCCGCCGGCTCCGAGCCGGCCAGATAGAACATCAGGTCCACCACGTGGCAGCCTTGAGAGAGGATCTGGCCGCCCCCCTTGATGGGGTCCTGTGCCCAGACCCCTTCGCTCCAGATTCCTGTATAGCGCGCATTGGCCATGATGTTGTCGGGGTTGGGGATCTCGCGCTTGACGTCCTGCGTGCCCTTGGCGAAACGTACCCGGAAGGCGACCATGTAGTTGACCCCGCTTTTCTCCTCGGCTTCCAGAATCTGGTCGCACTCCTTCTCGGTCATGGCCATGGGCTTCTCGATGAGCACGTGCTTGCCGCATTCCATGGCGCGCACCGAGAACGGGCCGTGGGTGTCGTGCCAGGTGGTGATCAGCACCGCATCGATGTCGGGGTCGGTGAAGACCTTCTCCACATCATCGGTGACATAGTCGCCGCCGAACTGCTGCCTGTAGTCCTCGGCTCTCTCCAGGTTGACGTCGGCCAGGCCGCGGACTTCGATTAGCTCGGCGAAGGGTCGGTACTGCTCGCTGATCTGCTCGGACTT
>CAYRFY010000126.1:6850-14907 GCA_964423635.1 uncultured Armatimonadia bacterium
CCGCCCACCGAGAGCAGGTGGGCCTTGCACATACCGCCGCAGCCGATGACGCCGAGTCGCACCTTGTCCATCATGGTCTCCTTGGTTGCTGTGTCGGGGTGTAGGTCGGAGCGAGGTTTCGCTGGAGACACAGCAGTTCCCTTCGGGGCAGAGATAGGGGTCAACGGCCGCGACCGACGGCAGGGGAAGACGTCTCCCTTCGGCTCTGCGCCGTTCTCCGTGTCTCTGTGGTGAGACGTTCCGCCGTCTCTCCCAGCGAACGGCCGGGCCGAATGCACGGTCAGGCTGTGCATTGGGCCCCTCCACTAGGTAGACGCCGCCGCTAACCTCCGGCATTCAGCCGCCAGATGGTGAAGTTCAGGACAGCGGCGAAACTCACCCACCCCAGATAGGGCAAGAGCAGGTAAGCGGCGACGGGCGCGATGGGGCGGAAGGTCAGCACCGTGCCCACGATGGCCAGCCACAGGAGCGCGATCTCGGCGAAGGCCGCCCCCGGCAGGCGCAGACCGAAGAACAGCCCGGACCACGCGGCATTGAGAACCAGTTGCACCGCGAATAAGCCTAAGGGCAGCGCCGGCGCCCTCTCGCGCCACACCAGCCACAGGGAGATCCCCATCATCAGGTACAGCGCCGTCCATACGGGCCCGAAGACCCACGAGGGCGGATTCCAGGAGGGTTTCTCGATCTCCTTGTACCATGTGCCGACGGATCTGGACGTCCAGATGCCCCCGATGGCCGCGGCGGCGAAGCAGATGAGGATGCAGACGACGAGGGCGAGCACGTCGGTGGGGGATCTCATGGGTTGGCCTCACACTCCCTGGAGCACAGACACGGCGGCATGTACGGCGAATTCCTCGGGCTTTGCCTTGGCCATTGACGGCACCTTCTCCTGCCCGCGAGGTCCACCAAGGCATTTCGACGAACAGTCCGACGCCGGCATCGCGCCGGGCGGGCGGGAGACATACCCGGTTTGGGCATCGCCGTCACCGGCCGCCGCCGAGCAACCACAGCCCCGGGGGGCGAAAGCATGGGCACCACCTGGTACGACGACTGCTACCGCAAGCTGTTCTTCGACTTCCACAGCCCCGGCACGACCGTCGGCCTCGCCGCGGCCTTCGACGCTGAGAGCTGGGCCGACCGTCTCGTGCAGGCCAATGCACAGGCCGTGTCGGTGTTCACCAAGTGCGGTCTGGGCTACTCCTTCTACCGGCAGGGGTCCGTGCGTTATCCCCATCCGCACCTGCCCGAGGGGCTCGACATGCTGGGCGAGCAGATCGCCGCCCTGCACAGGCGTGGCCTCAAGGCCATCGGCTATTACCATACCTTCAACAGCGAGCCCGTCGCCCGCGACCATCCGGAGTGGATCGAGCGGAACGCCGACGGCACCCCGCGGGGCAATAGCATCTGTATGCTGGGCCCCCTGGCCGAGGAGTGGATGCTACCGCACATCGCCGAGATTGTCAGGCTCTACGAGGTAGATTCGATGTTCTTCGACGGCACCTATGCCCACGGGCCCTGCTTTTGCGAGGCCTGCCGGAAGAGGTTCGCCGCCGACTGCGGGGGCCTGCAACTGCCCACAGACAGCGAAGATCCGGCATGGGCCAGATTCGTACAGTGGAAGATGCAGGCCTTCGTGGACCTGCGGAAGGCCATCTGCGACGTGATTCACCGGCACCGCCCGGAGACCATCGTTTCGATCAACTGGGCCTACACTCCGCGGGTACCGGAGGTCGTCCCTGAGGGCATCGGCGCTCTGGTGGCCGACATCACCCCGGAGGATCAGGTCTTCAACGGCAGCTACCTGTCCGCCTTCTGGGCCCTGCAGGGGCGCCCCTTCGATGTGATGAACTCCGCGTTCCTGCAGTGGTGGGGAGACTGGGGCTGCAAGCCCGCGGTGGCCATGCAGCAGGAGGTGGCTACCGCCATCGCTCACGGCGGACTGACCTGGATCGGCTACCAGATGCAGCAGGACTTCGACGTGCAGCCCGCTGTGATGGCCCAGCTCGGCGAGACATTGGCTTTCGTGCGAGAGCGCGAGGATTTGCTCAAGGGGGCCGAGCCTGTGCCCCACGTGGCCGTTCTGCATTCCACCGCCGGGCACATGGCCGGTGCTGAGCCCACCTTCTTCGCCCGCGAGACCTCGGCCCGGGGCGCCCACCGCATGCTGACCCAGAGCATGATCCCCCACCATCTTGTGCACGAGCACACACTCCTGCGGCGCCTGGAGCAGTTCAAGGTCGTCATCATCCCCGACCAAAGGTATCTGTCCGCCGAGCTGGTCGCCGCTCTCGGGGAGTGGGTGAGAGGCGGCGGGGTCTTGATCTGCGCGGGATTTGCCGGGACCCTGGATGATGACTACCACAACACCGGGCGTTTCGCACTCCAGGACCTCCTGGGTGTGGAGCTGGTCGGCCGCTACGAGCCGTCCCACGCGTACATCGAGCTGGCCGACGACCGGCTCAAGCCCGGAGTGCCGGACATGCCGCTCCTGGCCGAGGCTCAGTTCGCCTTCGCCAGGCCGACCTCTTCCGACGTGGCAGTCCTCGCCAGGCTGCGCAAGGTCTACCTCCGTAGCGATGGCGAGTACCTCCTGCGCTGGTCTCCGGTGGGGGAGGACAGCGGCTACCCGGCGATCGCGCTACGCGAGGTGGGGGAGGGTTTCGCGGTCACCATCGCGGGCGACGTGTTCCACGCCTACCAGGTCAAGAACCAGTGGCCCCTGAAGCACATCATCGCCAACCTGCTGAATCTCACCGTGCACAATCCACCGGTCACCGTGCGGGCTCCCGCGTGGCTGCAGGTCGTGTTGATGCGCCAAAGCGAGCAGGGCCGGCTTCTGGTGCACCTGGTCAACCAGCACGGCGATCATGCGGTGGACACCAACTATCGCTGCGTGGAGCAGGTGCTGCCGGTGAGGGACGTGGAGATCGAGATCGCCTGTTCCCGGCGGCCAAACGGCGTGACCCTCGAGCCGGGTGGAGTGGTGCCGAAGTGGAGCTACGAGGAGGGGAAGGTCACGGTGGAGGTGCCGCAGGTGGCGGTGCATACGGCGGTCGCGATCGAGGGGTAGGGGGAGAGGCATGGGGCGTCCGGCGCGGGATCCTTGGATCGCCGGTGTCGAGAGGCGAGCCCTTGCAGACAGCGATGCGCCCGGACCAGCGACATGGCACGATGCCCTGTCGACAGGGTCCGGGCGCGTCTTATGTGCGGCATTGCCCGCTCGCGACCTTGCCGGCCGGGCGTGCGGGACGGGGCGCCTGCCTACGGTGCCGCCGGGTCCCACATCCGGCGCAGCGTCGCATCGGTCGGGAAGCCCGCCCCCTGGGCGATCATCGTCCGCGTCTGCAGCGTCTTGACATGACCGTCGAGGAAGGCGACGTTGGTGGCGTCGTTGTGGCGCGGGGCCGGCGCCGAGGAGTTGTCGCCGCCGGTCACTGCGCCGAACTCGTCCCAGTCCACCAGGTAGTAGGGGGCATCGGTGAAGTTCTCCAGCGTCGAGCCGTTCTGGCGGTTCCAGCCGGCATCCATGATGATCGCCAGCTCGGCCGGGTACTTGGGCGTCGAGAGCGGGATGCCCCAGCAGTGCTGGTTGCCGCCGTAGCCTCCGGGTGGGTGATAGCCGCCTGCATACCGGGTCGGGGCGCTGGGGCAGTTGAACAGTTGGTTGTTCTTGATATAGGGCACCATCGCGTGGTACCACAGATAGTAGGCGCCGGTGGAGCCGTCGGGGTAGCGGGCATTGCCCGCCCCCATGTTCATGGCAGCAGGCGGCAGCATCTCGTCGTAGTCCTGGGAGTACATCTGCACCGATATGGCAAGCTGTTTGAGATTGGATTGGCAGCTTGCCTGGCGCGCCTTCTCCCGCGCCCGCGCGAACACGGGAAACAGGATAGCGGCGAGGATCGCGATGATTGCGATGACCACCAGCAGTTCGATGAGGGTGAAGCCGTGACGTCTGGCGTTCATGGGCATGTCCTCCATAGCATTGGCCCGCGCAGGGCCTGTTACGCGAATCCTGCACAGTGAACCGGACTATCGCCCCGGGGCACCGAGGCGCGCCGGGGCGATCCCATCGTGCGGGGTCCTGCGACCGGCAGGGGCGAACGGAACCTGCCCTTGGCCCCGGGAACCGCGTTCATGTGAGCGGATCGTCTAGCCGGGGCCCGTACCGGGCAGCGGGCCGCCGAAGTCGGACGTCCTGAGGCCGGAGTACTTCTGCCACTTGACGTGACCGTCAATGTACGCGCAGTTGAGGCCCTCGTTGTGAGCCTGGCGCAATCGGTTGAAGAGTGACGACAAGCCGTCGGCTTCCTGCCAGTCCCACAGCCAGATGTTCGCCGCCTCGGCGATGATGATTGTCCCGGCCGGGCCATTGGGACAAAGGTCGCCGATGCTGTCCAGACTCTGCTTGCCGTCGTTCCAGCGGTAGCCCGTCGTGGACGACCAGACCACCTGTCCGTATGAGGTGAGGCTGTCCACGGAGGGGCAGACATAAATCTGGGCGTTCTTGACGTACGGATAGTAGTAGCTCAGCGCCTGCCAGTGCTCCTCGCCCTGGTACGGTGTGACAATGTTGCCGTTGGGGTAGTTGTTCGTGGCGCGTATCTTCCCGTCGTAGTCCTGGGCATACATCAGCATGGCAAGACCGAGTTGCTTGAGGTTCGATGAACAACTGGCCTGGCGCGCCTTCTCGCGGGCGCGGGCGAACACGGGGAACAGGATGGCGGCGAGGATCGCGATGATCGCGATGACAACCAGCAGCTCGATAAGGGTGAACCCTTGACTCCTGCGCTTCATCAGCTTTGACCTCCTGCTTCGGGATCGTCTCCGAATGGTGGGTACTTCGACGGCGGATCAGTCGCGCGTTGCCTTCGCACCCCCTCTTGGCGGCTCAGACGGTCAGGTGTGGCGAGTGAAGCCACAGCCCGGCCGCTGCCGTGGACCTGGAGCGGAGCTCCCGGCGTCTTGCAGTCCGCATCTTTGGGACTGCCCCAGTCACTATACTACAGCAGAGCATTGGCGGAAACCTGCGTTTTGGCGCAGCAAACCCGGAAGAAACGGGACGCTTCAGTACCAGGATGTGTGAGGCGTGGGCGCGCAGGCGCTTCTTGGCATCGTCTCCCGAGAGCTCAGTCGGCGGCGAACCTGAGCACGGCGCACTCGCCGGGCTCAAGAGACACCTCGTACAGGCCGTCGACAGGGCGCACGCTGCCACCGGTCACCAGTTCGGTGGCCTCGGCGCCGGCTGCGGAGAAGCCGGGGGCGACGAGGGAAACGCGGGCTGTGACCGCGGCATCGGTGGGATTGCGCATGGCCAGGTACGTAGTCCCCGCATCATGGGAGCCATAGCGCTCGAGCTGCAGCTCCGCCGGCTGCGCTCGGGCGTATGTGATCGGCTCCCAGCCCGCTTTGGCGATCTCGAGGAAGATCGGCATGGCGCGCCTGTACAGGGGGCGGAGGGTGTCGTAGACCGCAGGGTCCTCGAAGGACGCCGTGCCGGGGAACACCGCGTACGGCAGACCGGCCCAGATGGCGTCCTCCTTGTCCTTCGGCGGCACGTCGGTCTTCATCAGATCGTAGTCCAGCACCGACAGGGGCTTTCTGTAGGCCATCACGCGCTGAAACGGATAGGAGGCGGCGTAGCGCGCAGTGGACCCCTCGCCGGCGCCCATCATGTCCAGATACGGTGAGAACAGGGTGCGAAGGTGTTGGCCATCACCAGCTTTCCCCGCGGACGGAGGTCCTCGGCCAGGCGGCGGCAGAACTCAATCCACTCAAACAGCGGCATGAGCAGGAGCTGCGGGTCGTCGTCCTGGTAGACCAGCGGATGGTGCGCGAAGGCGAGATGATCCTCGCGGGCACTCACCCGCGCGGCCCACCACGGTGCGATGCTGTCCAGGTAGACGCCGGGGACTTCGGCCCCGGCTTCCCGCGAGCGCCGGAACACCTCCTCGATCTCGTACTGTCTGGAGACGTCCCAGCGGTTGGGGGAGGGCAGGTCGGGGTTCGGGTTGAGCGCGAAGTTCTGCAGCCCGTAGCCGAACTCGACATAGTGCGCTCCGCCCGGCGCCTCCAGCGCGCAGCCCTGAATGGTGCGGGCCCACGTGCGCAAGGGCAGCGTTCCGAAAGCATGGGGCTCGAGGCCCATCAGCGACTCGTCGGGAAGCTCGGCCGCGCGCGCCAGCAACTCCTCGGCCTCCGCCACGGACCTGGCCTGGTACCCCTTACCGTCCACGGAGGCGAACCGGAAGCAGATCCAGGCCCCCCACGGTTCGGTGTACTTGAACCCCAGGATGCCTGCATCGCGGTCGTGTTCCCAGGTGGGCGGACCGCCGTTGATCTCATGGAACCGCAGGGCGAAGTCCTCCGGCTGCTCGATGGGCTGGTGGTAGCCCAGGTACCAACAGCCCTCCGCCTCCGTACGCTCGGTGAACTGCTCGGGGTGGAGGGTGTAGTACTTGGCCGCCGTTGCGCGCAGGCCCCATTCGGGGTCGGAGAGGAAGACCTCGGCGCTGAACGAGGCGCTGGAGGGAAACCTCGCCGTCCTGGGGCTGACGCCCAGGCGGTAGCTCACCGCCAGGCCTCGGTCCGCCGATGCCTGCACCACGTTCACTCGCGGCACATCGGTGGGCGAGCCCAGCGAGAGAGCGCTCACCCCATCCTCGACACAGCTAAACGGGTAGAGCGAGATGGCGAACCTGCCCCAGTCTCCGGTGGCCCGGTAGGAGCCCTCCTCAGCCACATCGCGGCAGCTTTGGATGCTATCGTGCCACCGCCAGCCGGAGAGGTCCACCGGCAGGACCAGTCCACACTCCAGGGCCAGGTCGGCTTGGCCCTGCGAGCGCACGACGGCATCGACGCGAAGGTGGGCGGGGTGTGGTGTGATGTCGGCCGAGAACTCCAGTCCGGCGTCGGGGAGCTCTGCCGTGAACCGGGCCCCCTGCTCCGTGCCGTGCATCTGCCCCTCAAGCACCTCCCCGCTGAGGGCCTCGCTGAGTCTGACCAGTCGGATGTCGTCGACCCACAGCGTCCCGTAGCCCGAGTAGATGTTCCCATAGACCCGCAGGTACCGGGTGCCGGGCAGGACGGTCACGGCCTGGGACAGCCGCCACCAGTCACGGTCGCCGGCGGCCGTCGGGATGCCTGTTTGCGGGTGAGCCCAGGTGCCGTCCTCCTGCAACTGCTCGATGTACAGGTGGGGCGGGTAGTTGCCGCCGGTGCCCCGGACCCTGGCCCAGAACGTGAGCAGGTACCGCTCGCCGACCCGGACGGGAACGTTGGGCGAGAACATCTCCCCCGAGCGGCTGCTTTCGTTGCCCGGATTGGTCACCATGGCACACGCGCTGCCGTCTCGCCCGCCGGCCTCATCCACCGACCAGCGCTCTCCCAGCGACCAGCCCTCAGGCGCCGCTCCGTCCCGGGCCTGCTCCCAGTCGCCTCCCGGCAGCAGGCTCGGGGTGTCGTCATCCACCGGCTTCCGGACGGTGATGGTGAACCCGCCGGGGTCGGGGAGCATCGGCAGCTCCCGCCGGCCCACACGGACACCGACGATGCGCCCCCCGGCGTCCCAGTGCAGGGTCAGCCCGTCGGGCGTGGAGGTATCCATCTGTGCGCCGGCCGCCGGGGCGGTCAGGGCGACGAGAAGGATGATGCGTGACGTCATCTCAGGCACCTCCGGAAGTTGGGGGGCAGTTGCGGACCGGCGGATGCGTCGGAGTGGTCACCCTTGGGCGGAGGCGTCGGTCGCGCCCTCGGGTCTGATCGGCGGGTAGCCACCGCCACCGCGCGAGCCTCGGTGACCTGCGCCGCCGCGTCCCCGAGCGCCTCCTGGTCGGCCCTGTCTCGGGCGCTCTCCGCAGACAAGGCCCCACATCCTTGCCCCGTCGGATGCTCAGAGGCGCCGCGTGCCAAGCACTTCCGCGAGTGCCCGCAAGAGGCCGCCGAGGGCGAAGGGCTTCTCTATCGTGCGAGCCGCGCCCAACGCCAGTATCTCATCATGCAGGGCTCTCTCAATGCGGCCGGACATGATGACCACCGGCGGGGCCACGGTGCCCATG
>CAYRFY010000127.1:0-5408 GCA_964423635.1 uncultured Armatimonadia bacterium
CCGGGACCGCACGACACAGGGCGCACGGCCGCCCCCCGCCGCCGGACTGCGCTAATAAACACGTACCCCGCGGAGCGGGATCGGCGAGTCGGGCTGGAAACTCACATTATGCAGGTTCCGGGCAGGCGCCGATTCACGTCACCTCACCCCCCCAGCCCCCCTCTCCCTTACTCCGCCAAACGGCCGGCGGAGACGGGAGGAGGGGGGAGAACGGCAGTACTTCGACCGTTCCGGACGCGGGAATGGCGAAATGTGGCCTCAGTGCGTTCATGCATAATGTGAGTGGAAAGCCCGACCTACGCGACGGCTTCGAAAACCGGGCTGGAAAGCCCGACCTACGCGACGGCTTCGAAAACCGGGCTGGAAAGCCCGATCCCGCAGGGTGGGACCCTTGCGAACGGCGGCGCGGAGGTCTGCCCCGGGTCGGTGCCACGGCCGGACGGCGATCTACCCGGCGTCGTAGTCCTTCAGCGGGCGGTACCAGATGTTGCGGAAGCGCACCAGGTCGCCGTGGTCCTGGAGCTCCAGCGGCCCCTCGGCCGGATGGGCCTCGTACTCGGTGACCACGCGGTGCGAAGTCCAGCCCCGCAGCTCCTTGCGGTTGTGCAGGACGATCCCATTGAGGAACACGGTAACGAAGGCGGGCTTGACGACCTTGTCGCCCTCGAACTGTGGGGCTTCCCAGACGATGTCGTACATCTGCCATTCGCCCGGCTTGCGGCAGGCGTTCACCAGCGGGGGGTACTGGCCGTAGATGGCGCCGGTGGTGCCGTCGGGGTAGGTGGGGTTGTCGTAGCAGTCGAGGACCTGGATCTCGTAGCGACCCATGAGAAACACGCCACTATTGCCCCGGCCCTGGCTGTCGCCCTTGACGACTTCGGGAGAGGCGAACTCCAGGTGCAACTGGCAGCTCCCGAACTGCTGCCTGGTCTGGATGCTGCCCGTGCCGGGCACGACCTCCATGTAACCGCTTTCCAGCTTCCAGCCGGCCTCGCCGCCCTTCTTGGCTTCCCAGCCGGAGAGCGAAGTGCCGTCGAAGAGCACGACTGCGTCCGAGGGCGCCGCCCCCGGCGCCGCCTGGGAGCTCTCCGTTCCCGGCGTCACGATGGCCGGCTGCGGCCGGTTGCCATCGTGCACGTGCCAGTTGGTGCCCGGCAGGATCGGTGTGTCGTCATACCCGAGGTTCTTTGCGTCCGGAGCCATGGCCCAGACCTCCCATATCCGCCGGCCACCTGCACACCTCTTGGGGGCGGCGGCCTGTGCGGTTCGCTTAGCGTAGCCGATCTGTTTCCGCGTCCGGCCAGAGGGGACCTTCCAGAGCCCGCACGGTCGTCGCGGGCTCAGGCGCCGGACGGATGGGGCACCGCCGGAGCCGCGAATCACCCTCGTCCCCCGGCACTGCAACCGTGCTTGAGGTCCGCATGCGGCGGAGACCGTCCGAGGGCCGGCCCAAGCCGTGTCCGAAGGCCAAGCCGGTCTTCCAGGCCGGCTTGGCGGGCTGGAAAGCCCGCCCCACCAACGACCGTTGGGTCGCCCCGACTCCATCTACGGTTGTAGTGCTACCCCCCGCTTGCGCCACGGATGTCCCGGGCGATGCGGTCGAAGACCATGCGCGCCGGGGTCTCGCAGGCCTGCACCTGCCGGTCGATGCGCTGCCGGGTTCCGGACACGTAGGCCTCGTCCTTGATGCCGGCCAGGTTCACTTCCACATTCAGCCAGGCACAGCGCAGTGCGGCGAAAGACAGCTCCGCCGATACTCCCACATCGCTGAGCAGGTTCGGATTGGCCACCTGCCTGAGCTGCTCCAGTTGCGCCAGGATGTTGACACAGGCCTCCATCACCGCCAGGGGCACATCGGCGGCGGCTGTGAGGGCCTCCTGGATGGCCGCCCGGCGCGCGGCCTGCTCGTTTTCAGTGGACTTGGGCAGCTTGTAGGCCGCACCCACTCTCTCATAGGCTTCGGCGTCGGCGTCGGTGAGCTCCAGTAGGCGCCGGCGCTGTCGCTCCAGCACGCTGAGAATGGACTGCACCTCCTGCTCCACCGCAGCGAACTTCTCCCTGCCGATGGTGAAGTTGCCGGCCATCTCGCCCAGAGCGGCCGCGAGGGCACCCACCAGGGCTGCGCCGCTGCCGCCCCCGGGCACGGGCTCTCCCGCGGCGAGCCTCTTTGCATACTCACGAACGGTCAGCTCGGTCAGCATGGGAATCGGCCTCCCGGCAGGAGGTAGGTGACAGGTGACAGGAACGGCTGGAACGGCGACGGCGGGAACGGCTGGAACGGCGACGGCGGGAACGGCTGGGAAGGGATCAGGATCGCGTGCGGGTGATCTCGACCTCCGTGAAGTCGATGAGGCCGGCCAGAGGGACGCTGTGCTTGCGGGCCCTGACCGTGACCGCTTCCACCGGGAACTGCTCGAGGACTGCCCGGGCGATATTGTGCGCCAGGGCCTCCAGGAGCAGGAACTTGCGCCCGCTCTGGATCCGGGCGATGAGGTGGTAGACGGCGGAGTAGTCTACGGTGTGGGACAGGTCGTCGGTCTCGCCGGCCCTGGACAGGTCCAGGCCGAGCTCGACATCGAAGGAGAATCTCCCCCCCAGGGCGCGCTCAGACTCGTCCACCCCGTGGTGACCGTAGAAGCTCATGTTCTTGATGCGGATCCAGTCCATTGGCGTGGAGCTCTCCGTGAGGCGGCGCCGGGAAGCGGCCTGCCTGCCGCCCCCAGCCTTCGGGGCCTCGTGCCCGCCGCGGTGGTTGTGGGCCATTGCCGGCAGGGACGGCCGGGAGCCCAGTCGTGGCGCCCACCGGCGTGGGTGGGGGGAGCCTATCGATTGTCGATGAGGTTCGCCTCGGTGCAGATGATCGAGACGGTCGCGTCGAAAAAGCCCCTGGGCACCTCGCGCACGATCTGGGTCTCGAAGCACAGCCCCACCGAGACTCGGGCCTGCTCCGGGGTGAGGGAATTGAGCAGGCGGTCGTAGTAGCCCCCACCGTACCCCAGGCGGCCGCCGTGGATGTCGAAGCCCACTCCGGGAGCGACCACGCATTCCACGTCGGCGAGTTCCGTGGCCCGGCATAGCTCGACAACCGGCTCCGGGATATCCCACACACCGGGGGCAAGCTGGGCCTCCGGATCGGTGACGTAGTACAGCTCCAGCCGGTGCTCGGGGCGGTTGACCCGGGGCAGGATCAGTCTCTTGCCGTGGCGCAGCGTGGCGGCCATGAGATCATGGGTCCGGACCTCATGGTCGAAGCTGGCGTACAGAAGCACGCTGCCTGCCTGCTGATACTCCCAGGACTGCAGCACGCGGGCGGTGATGATCTGGCTGCGGCTGTCCACCTCGGCGGCGGACAGATCGCGCCGCCGCTGTAGAAGCTCCCGGCGGCAGGCCAGTTT
This sequence comes from uncultured Armatimonadia bacterium, assembly GCA_964423635.1. Lineage (GTDB taxonomy): Bacteria > Armatimonadota > Zipacnadia > Zipacnadales > JABUFB01 > CAYRFY01. The sequence continues at coordinate 3,396 of CAYRFY010000127.1, forward strand.
GCGCTGATCCTCGATAGCCGTCCTAGACAATCCCAACCTCTCCCCTATCGCCCGTAGGCCCGTCGCCGGCAGGAGAGCCTGTCGGCACAGGGACTTTGCCCACAGCCGTCTTTCTCAGTCATCTCACGATGGCATCGGTCATCTTCGCGACCTGCACCATCTCCACCACATCGTGGACCCTGATGATGTCGGCGCCGTTGCGTATCGCCACCGCACAGGTGGCCGCGGTGCCCAGGAGGCGCTCTTGCACCGGGAGGTCGAGGACGCTCCCGATGGTGGACTTGCGTGAGGTGCCGATGAGAATCGGCCTGCTCAGAGCGCGGAATTCCTCCAACCTGCGGAGCAGTTCCAGGTTGTGGGCCGCGGTCTTCCCGAACCCGAAGCCGGGGTCGACGATGATGCTCTCCCGCGGAATGCCCGCGGCGACAGCGGCGGCAATGCGGGTGGACAAGAAGGCGCTGATATCGCCCACCACATCGTCGTACTGGGGCCGGACCTGCATGGTGCGGGGCGTCCCCTGCATGTGCATGACAATCACCGGCACCCGCAGCTTTGCCACCGTCTCCATCATCCCCGGAGCCTGCAGGCCGAGGATGTCGTTGACCATATCCGCCCCGGCCTCCACGGCTCGTCGCGCCACACAGGGCTTGGTGGTGTCCACCGAGATCGGCAGCTCCGTGCGCTGCCGTATGCGCTCAATGGCGGAGACGACGCGGTCAAGCTCCTCCTGTTCGGGGACCGCTTCGGCCCCCGGACGCGTGGATTCGGCGCCGACGTCCAGGATGTCGGCACCCTCATCGGCGAAGCGCGCCGCCCGCTCTCCGGCCGCGTGCGCACAGCCGCGCAGGCCGTCACCGTAGAATGAATCATCGGTGACGTTCACAACGCCCATTACGAGCGTACGCTCGCCGAAGACCAGCCGGCCATGCTGCAGCTCGATGGGCGCAATGGAACTGGGGACCTGTGAGTTCGCCATAGTCGTGCTACTCGGTGGAGGAATCCGCCCAAAGCATCCGCCTCCATGATAGCAGACCGGCCGCTGTGAGGGAAGGGCCACGGGAAGCGCCGGCGAGCGGGGAACAGCAGCCACGGGGCGACGGGATGGACAGGGCCGAAGGCATGGAGAGTGACTGCGGAGGGCGGCCGCCGCAACCACCCTCGGCAGGTATCCGGATGCCTCCGGGGACGCTACTCGGTGTCTTTCTCCACCCTGTGCAGGGCCTCGTCGCTGGTCTTGTCCAGCTCCGCCTGCTCGAACTCAGGGCTCGTGGGCAGGTACAGGGCCATCGCCGCCGTGGTGTCCACCCGCACCGTGGCCTGCCTGACCACTACGTCCAGCACATGGCCGCCGCGGGTGCGGGACTCGTCGATGAAGTGCAGATGGTACCCCGGCACATTGACGCCCTTGACGTAGTACGGGCAGCGGAAGCCCACCAGGGTGCCGGACAGATTCTGAAGCTGGAAAGTGGGCTGGGTGGCGACCACCTCGGTCAGCTTGGGGTACGGCCGGGTCTGCCGGGGGACGCTGCGGGTCTTGACGCGCTCAAACTCGCCGTCCACGCGCACGGCGTAGATCAGGTTCGGCGAGGGCAATGCGGCGTCGATGAGGTCTGTGAGTGCCTGCAGGCCCGTCCCCGGAGGCACGGGCAGCTCCAGGTCGGTGTCGAAGAACGTCACCGCCGCGAAGGGTGTCTTGTCCTGCGGCGGGACGCGATGGGCCATGCCGTCGGAGGTGATCTTGAAGCACTCACCGCCCAGCACCAGCATCTCACCATCCAGAGCATTGAACGTCCCCAGCCCGGTATCGCCGTGGGTCAGAAGCTGCTGAATGCTGACCTCACCATCGTACAGCCCGTACATCAGGGCATCGATGGTGGAGGTCTGGTAGAGCACCTCGCGGTCGGTCTGCGCGCAAGCGCACCGAAGGGCGCAAAGGAGCAGCGGCAGCACAATGGAAGAGACCTTGGTACGGCGCAATACAATCACCTCGCCCGAGTCGATTCACGGATGCAG
>CAYRFY010000127.1:5418-14463 GCA_964423635.1 uncultured Armatimonadia bacterium
GCCCGCGAGGACTCCCCCTGCATGTGGTGTGCCGCGAGGCCGCTACTCCTGTGGCATGCCCGGATTGGGCATGGACTGTAGGACCTCAGCCATCTCGCGCGTTGCTTGCGCGGCGGATTCCATCAGCGACAGCACACTGCCCGTCGCCTCATCGGGGTCGACGGCCAGATGCTCCTGCAGGGCCCAGGCCATCTCCTCCTCACTCGCCGCAACAAACTCGAGGGCCCGCATGCTGTCGGCGTCGAAGCCGTTCTGGCGCAGATCGTCCTGGTAGGCACGCACATCGTCGGCGGTGATCTCGACGTCATAGCCCTCGGCCTCGCAGACGGCCTTCAGGGCGTCCACACGGTCGGCCACGCGGGCCATGGTGTTGCCGGCGGCGTGCTCCAAGGCGACCAGGGTCTCGATCTGCCGCTGGGCGGCCTCAAGAGCGTTGTCTCGGATCGCGCCCCCGTAGCGGTCGAGGGTGATGTTGGCCGCCCGCAGTTGCGCCAGGAGCAACACGCTCTCGGAGGCGAGGGCATTGATCGCGGCCACACGCTGGGCGGAGACCCCGGCGCCCTCGGTAGCCGGAGGGATGTCGGGGACCTCGACGGTGGCGATCTGGTCGTAGTCGTCCCGGGGCGGGTCTCCCCGCAGGGCGTCGGAGGCTTTGCGCCACAGGTCGGTCACCCTGTCGATGAGCTTGCCCAGGAGCCAGCCGGGGACCGACCAGGGCGCGCCGCCGCCGGTACCGATGCGCCACGCTACATTGACCGCTGTGTAGCCCCGGCGCGCGTTCTTGTTGGCGTCCTGCATCCTGTCCCAATCGCCCTGACTGGGGTTCTTGCGGTTCGACTGTCCCAGGCGTTGGCGGCCGCGATTGCCCGGGGTGGCCGTGCCGCCCGAGCCATCGAACCCGCCGCCGCCCCAGGTCTGCCCCACCACGATGGGCCAGACCCGGCAGACCGTGGAGGGAGCCAGACCGGACAACGAGGCCAGGCGCACATCGGCCTGTCGCGGCGCCGCGGCCATCTTCACCTTGCCGCCCAGGGTGAGCGCCCGGCCGGCCCAGGCGCGGTACAGGAGCTCCAGGTGCCGGGCAGGCAGGTCATCGCCGATCCCGGCTCGGAGCCCATAGATGAGCTGCCCCAGGTCGAGAAGGTTTTGCAGCGTAGTCCGGGAGTAGCCGTCGCCTCCGATTGCTTGGGCCAGCTTCTCCGTCTCGGTCTTGAAGTCCGTGGCCCACCGGTAGGCTTCCTCGGCGCCCCGGAACACGTCGGGGACGGCGCCACGGATGCGGCCGCTGCCCGAGGATTCGCCTACCAGCGTCCACCCGCGGTGTTCCACGGCAGTCTCCTCAGGACCGTCTTCAGCGCCGGTGGAAAGCACGAGCCTGTCGAAGGCGTAGCCCTTCATCCGCGAATTGCCGCTGAAGTCCAGAGGATCGCCGGCGGCGTAGTCGATGGTGAGGGCGGTTCCGTCCAGATCCTCGACGTGGGTGATGCGTCCCTCGGCGTCGGTGCCGACGAGGATCTTCTCCGCCGCGTACAGAGTGAGGTGGGTCAGCGAGTAGCCGCTGGGGACGAAGCGCACCAGGACCCCGTCGGGGTGGTAGGACCAGCGACTCTCGGGGATGGGGCGGCTGCCCTCCGGTGGCTCGGGGTCACCGTCGAGCACGGCCACTCTCTCCAGCTCGTGGAAAGGCAGGTCCACCGCCTCGGTGAGCATGCTGCGCAAGGTGGCCTCGGCATTGAGGATCTGGCGCAGTGCGGGGGGCGCCTGGGCCATGACATCGCCCCGGAACTCCACGGGGATCTTGGCCAGGGCGCCGCCGTCCAGCTTGCTGATTTGCTCGGGAGTGAGAAGCTGCCGGGCCACCTGACGCAGCTCCGGGCTGAGGTCGGAGATCTTCGCCCGGGCGATGAGGGCCCAGATCAGGGATTGGACCTGAGGTTGCGGGATGTCCGGGAACACCACCGACTGCTTGAGGACGGTGCGCACCACACCGGAGAGCGGGCCGGCCAAGGGCGCGTAGCCATAGCCGTCACCCCCGCCGGGGCCGTGAGTCCCGGCGTGGAGGCAGTAGCTCTGCACATCCACCGTCCAGGTGCCCGGTATGATGGGGAAATTGTTGTCCGCGGCTCTGGGCATGATCTGCAAAGAGCCCACCGTCTGCGGGTTGAAGCCGTCGAGGAAGGGGATGTCGGTGTGCACGTCATCGAGGCTGGTGGTGAGTGCCGGCCCCTCCTCGAAGATGCGGTCGAGGCCCGGGATGTTGATGGGGATCTTCGGCACCTCGGGGACACCGGGCACGCCGGGCACACCGGGCACTTTGATCTCCGGGAGCTTGAACTGGGCCGACGCCGCCAATGGCAGCACCAGAGCGAAGATGACAAGAAGTCTGCGTATCATGGTCGGTTCCCTCCACGTCTGAATTGTGTACCACTACCATCTGTCGCCATTGCGCCTCCCGACCGCGCCCGGTGCGCGGGAGCGGCGGGTTCCGGCGGGGCAGAAGGAGCCTGTCGGCTAAGTCAATTGGGCCGCCTACGTGCCTCGTTGCCATAGCTCGTAACGCGCAGGAAGAGTGTCGTCATGATCTTGCAGACGTGTTCTCGCCGCATTGAGGACGCGCTTACCCACGGGACGTCACCCGCCCGCTGCTACCCGAGGGCGCGAAGGGACTTTGCCGACAGGCTCGAAGGCACCCGTCGCCGGCTCTGCTACGCATTCTCCTGCCCCGTCTTCCGCGTCTCCGTCCGTCCCTGCGCCACTGTTCTCAGTCGACGGCGTGGGCCTACAGACCCAGGCTCTCCGGTGGCCAGTGGGAGCGGTACACCTGTGTCCCGAACTTCTGGAAGTCCTCGGTCAGAAGGAACATGCCGCCTGTTCGCAGCCTGCCCCCTGTGGCGAGGTGGTCCAGGAGTGCCCGGCGCAGGCTGGTATCTCGTGGCGCCGTGGCAAGGTCAATATCCTCCCTGCCAAAGGTGAAGTAGAGCCCCGACCGCCGACCCGAGGCCCATGGGAACAGGTAGAGCTCCCGCTGGTACAGGACCATGTTGGATTGGGGTGAGTAGATGTGCTCCAGCTCGGGATTGAGTATCCACGAGCCGCAGCCGAAGCCTTTGAACGGCCGGTCCGGCAGGTAGCGGGAGAAGAACTCCAGCGCCTCCCGCATGGACTGAGCGCATCGGTCCAGGGTCATGTTCCCGCCGGCGGGGATGTGCATGTCCAGCAAGGGATCGCCCGCCCGCAGAACGCAGTTCCACCGGTCTGCGTCAAGGCGCACCAACCGGTTGATACATACCCCATGCGGCGCCACCGGACACCCGGAGACGCCGGCTTCGTCCTCCGTCAGTTGCGAGACCCACCCGCCCTCCGCGGGCGTTGTGACCTCGGCATCGATGAATCCCTGCGGGGTGAATACCTGGCCCTCCTCGGCGAGAGCCACCACCTCGCCCGTCTCGCGGTGCCGGTATGCCCGCACTCTCCCGCCGAAGGGGCGTACCATGTACTCCATCCGCCCCACGCCGAACAGCACACCGGACGTATGGTACCGCACCCAGTAGATGGTACGGTATGCAGAGCCCCAGCGGCCATCATGGACGCTGCGGTAGAAGTTCACCGGTGAACTGAAGTGCTCGCACGTATTGCGGGTGATCTCCTCCGGGATCCCCATCCCGCGGTGTACCTCGCGCACGATGGGCACTGTGGAGAGCGTCAGGAGCAGGTAGTACGTGCCGGCCAGATCGCCCAGTTGTGCCTCCATGTCCGGCCAGCGGCTCATCTGCCCGCCGTCGTAGTCCACATGGCGGTGCAAAAGCTCGTGCATGTGCCAGGCCAGGTGGGTGAAGGCGGTATCGGCGCGAATGCGCCGGGCCGTCTGCTGTAGCGCCTCATCCGCCTCCGGGTCCAGCCCGATGTACTCGCGGACGGCCCGGAACCTGTCGGGCTGCAGATGGGGCGGCCCGTCCGCGGGGAAACTCGCCTCGGACTGCTCCCAGTACGGCGCCAGCACCTCGGAGAACTGCTCCAGGCCGAGGTCCGACAGGGCGCGGGACAGGTCAAGCGCCATCAGATGGGTCACCTGCCTTCGGAGGTCGGATGGGTCTTGCGGCGTGCGGACGCCCGTGTCGCCGGCGCTTGCCGTGCGCCTCTATCCCCGGCAGGACCGGCGGGGCACGCCGTCGCCGCCGTTCACACGGCCGGGATGCCGGTCGCCGGGCTCGCGATGGGCGCGGGATCCGGGACTCATCGCCCCGTACTCCGCGGCTCACCGAACTGCACGGTCATCTCGGCGGTCTGCGGCCGGGCAGTCACCGGCTCGGCGCTCACATCGTCGAGCCACACCGTTTGCGGCTCTCCCAGGACCCAGAGACGCAGCAGCGGCCGACCGTCGGGCGGGAATCGCCCCACGTGACGGATGGTCTCATAGCGGTGCCATTGCCCGTCGGCGATGAGCTCGGTCGCCGCCTGTGGGAAGTCATAGTCACCACTGATGTAGAAGTTGGAGCGGATGCTCGCTCCCGGGGTCTCGGTCCGGGCCCACAAGGTCAGACGGTAGTCGGTATCCGGCGTCACACCCATGGAGCCATTGGCCGCCAGGACGGGCCCCTGGCCCTCCGTCCACTGCAGACGGACACAGCCCTCCCCGGTATGGGCTCCGGTGGTCTGCAAAGCGCCGTCCGGCAGGCTCCAGTGGGCGGCCCCCTCCTCGAAGGAGCCGTTGAGGACAGAGCGGGCCTGGCCCACCTCCGGGGCGACCGGGCGCTTGGGGCCGTGGGCGAGAGTGTCGAAGTATAGCACGAAGGACAACTTCTGAGCACCCTCCCCGGGCGAGCCCGGCGGCAGGGCGACGAACACCTCCTCCGTCTCGACCGAGTAGGTGGCCGGCAGAAGGCGAGCCTGCGGTCCCTCGCCCGCCACCGCACGCGGGGAGGCCGGGTCCAGCTCGCCGCGCCCGCCCAGCAGGGCGGGAAAGTCGGGCTTCAGGGCGACCGTGGGGCTCGAGGCGCCCGCGGGCACCGAGACCGTCACCGGCAGCGCATGGTGCCAGTGGGCATTGAACCAGTTCGCGGGGACCTCGGCCGCGGGCAACTCGCCCTCCCAGGTGAAGCTCTCCGGCCGGATAACGGTGGGCGGGTCCTGCAGCCTGCTCTCCAGGTACCTACGGGCGACGACCTGATAGCCCTCGTGCAAGAGCACCCAGGCCGAGGCCGAGGCGCTCGCCGTCTCCTGCGCGATATACTCGATCTGCGAGTAGATCACCGGCCCGGGCTCCGGCCGGTCTTGTGGCCAGAACCCCTGGCGGAACCTGGTCTTGTCGCCCTCGGTACCGCCCAGCAGGGAGATGCTCTCCCCGTAGGCCGGGGGCTTCATCATCGTGGCATAGGGTGGAGTGTACGGCGCCTCACGCCAGCCCCCGGTGGGCCGGTCCTCGGCCATTTCCGCCGCCAGACCCGTGAAGTTGGGGAAGATCTTCTCCAGTCCATTGCGCAGGAGGCGCGCGTCAAGCGCCACAACCTCCTGCGCCGCCGCGGGTAGCTCCACACCGGAGGTGACGTGGAAGGCGTCCTGATAGGCCGACACCACGTACCGCTGGCGGCACTCGGCGCCCTCCACGGTTGCGGTCACCTCCACCTCCGCGCTGACCGGCCCCTGCCTTAGCACCTTCACCTGGGCCTTGCCCTCGGCGTCGCGCTGCCAGATCTTGCTCTCCTGCTTGACGAAGTCCACCGTGTTGATGGCCGGCTTGTGCGGGTCGAACTGCCCCCAGGTGCCAAAGCCGATGCCGAAGGAGCCGGCCCCGTAGTCCAGGCCGGTCCTGTGGGAGAGCAGGCTCGTTACCGTTCCGCCGCGGGTGCCGTCCCAGCCTAGAGTGAAAGCCGAGTTGCTCACCGTCACCGTGCCGCCGTCGGCCTCCACCCGCAGGTCCGTGGGCGGCTGCGCCGCCTCTCCCCGGCACAGGGCGTACACCGTCACGCTGCGCGGAGGCAACATGGCGATCCACCGCAGCTCTCCATCCCAGACCTGGGAGGGCACCACATTGCCGCCCGCCTCGCGCACGTACACCGGCACTCGATCCCTGAGCTCCTCGTCCAGCGCCACGGCGACCAGGCAGTTCTCGAGAAACTCCTGGTGGGGATTGGCCACCACCAGGGGGGCCAGGGCGTCGGCGGGTCTTGGATAGGTGGACGGGCAGGTGGCAACATCACAGAGAGCCTCGGCCTGGCCTTCGACCCCATGGGCCACATAGCCAAGCTTCAGCGGCAGCGGATGCAGTCCGGGCTCGGGGCCGGCCTGGGCCGGGGCAGGAAGAGTCACCTCGACGGCCCGGCCGTCGGCAACGTCCTCCGCGCCGCTGCGCCCACCCAGGGCGCTGAGAGAGACGCCGCTCGCCGTGGCGGTCCTGGCCCAGGGGAAGGACACATTCCGTATCCGCGCTTCCGTCGCCCCGGCCGGCAGAACCCGGGGCTCTATCTGCAATTGCGGAAGGCGCTCCACCGTGACCGTGCGCCAGAAGTACGAGTGCCGCCCGCCCACCTCCACATCCAACACGACCGTCTTCTCGCCCCAGTCCAGATCGCGCCTGGCGGTGAGAGTCAGCGGAACGGTGGCTCGGCCCGCCTTCGGCACGCTGAAGGTCACCTTGTCCGAGGTGAGGCTGGGCAGGTGCGGGACGACGGAGATGGTGCCGGTCACCTCGTCCGCGCGCGGCCCGCGCAGGCGGTTCTCGATGTCCAATTGCACCGTGCGTGATTCGCCCGGCACCACCGAGGGCAGAGGCGTGCTCACCCTCACCGGGCCGCGGGTGATCTGGTACACGGCGTAGTAGTCCATCTGGTCGGAAAAGGACAGGGAGGCGTCCATTCCGTAGGTCATCAGGCGCCCGCCCCGACGGCCGTCGCAGGTCAGGCGATTGATCTCCACCACCGGTCGGGAGGCCGTGTTGGCCAATTGCAGATGCAGGTCCCGCGGCTCGGGAGCGGCGTAGTTGTACGCCAGGATGATGTCGGTGTCGCCCGCGCTCAGGACGGTGGTGAGGATGTCCTCGGCCTGAACGTTCAGTTCACGCGGGGCGTCCGTCCAGTCGACGAGCATCGCGTCCAGATAGGTCTCGTCTTCAATGCCGCTGAAGGCGCCGTTGACGTACAGGACATTGCCCGCCGGCCCGCAGACGACATCTCGGGCCGCGCCGTCGGTGGCGTAGGTGCTCAGCGTTCCGTCCGTCACCGCCAGCGGGTCGTGCTCGGCGTAGGGGCCGCTAAGCGTCCGGCCCGCCAGGGCAACCGGCGCCCGATCGGCAAAGCGGGCGCCCGACTGGGGCATGGTGAAGTCCTGCCGGGTGGAGAAGGCCTGCCCGGCCGTGCAGAGCTGAACCCAGTCGATGGCCAGGTTGCACACGCGCGCGTCGTCGTAATGCTCCGCGTCGCGCTCGCCGGGCACGTTGGGCTGCGAGTAGGTCAGGACAAGCTCCCCGAAGGCCAGGCCGCCCACGGCGGCGGCGGGGATGGCGATCTCGACCTCCTGCTTCCCGGCGCTGAGGTCGAACTCGGCGACGCGGCCACCATTGAGTGATACCGTCACGTGATTGTCCCAGATGGCGGTGCCGGCCAGGCGCAGCGTGTGATCGCGGTGGGGGGAGAGCGGGACCAGAAGGGTGGTGGTGGCTCCGGCTCCGGGGGTCCAGCGCACGGTGTGCTCGCGGTCGGTGGCTCCGAACTGCCCGGCCTCGAGCTGCCCCCAGTCCTCGCGGCCACTGCAACCGTCCACGAGGAACTCCTCATCGCCCTCCGTGCCCACATCGACGAAGAGGTTCATGTCCGGACCTGCCTGGACGGCACCGGCGTCCCGGGCCAACTGCCTCCCGAGGCTCAGGCGCCCGGCGAGGCCGGGATACCGGCTGATCAAAAGCCGTCTGTCTCCCTCCTCGGCCCAGCTCAGCAGGAGGTCGGCGATGGGCTCATCCGCGGAGTTGTAGCCGAAGCCCACGCCGCCGGCCGGCGCCAGCACCACATCGAACCGATCCAGCTCGCGCCGGGTCACGAAATCATCCGGCAGCAGGTCGAAGCGGATGTTATTGCGCCTCAGGGCCTGGATGCAGCAGTAGATGTCGGCCGGGTTCCTGCCCCCGGCCAGCCAGTGCCAGTCGTTGAGCAAGACGGCCACCTTCGCCCCGCGGTTCCACTCGCGGATCGAGTCGAAGCACTGCTTCATGATCGTCGAGTACAGCAGGTTCTTCTCGCAATAGGTCTTCCCGTACTCGTAGCAGGGCTCGAGGTTGGACCCCTCCCACCACTCGTTCCAGGACAGATGGAAGAGGGCTTCGGCGTAGTGGGTCAGGGCCTGAACCCAGAAGCGGTCGAAGGCGCAGAAATCCGGCGGATAGCAGGTACCCGGAATGCGGATCTCCCAGTCGTGGTAGAAGTTCTTGAAGGTGTCGAAGAACACGGTGCCGTAGCGCTTGGCCACCTGGGCCTGGATGAAGCGCTCCACATCCTCGGCATGCGGCACCCCGAAGATGCCGCCATAGGAGTGGGGGCCGGCGAAGACCCTCATCTGGTCACTGTAGCCGTAGCCGGCGAAGGGCTGATAGCCCACATCCCAGGAGAACAGGCAGCCGGGCAGGCCGCAGCGCTCCTGCGCGGCCTCATGCACACGCCCCATCTCCTCGGCCCAGAGCTGGAACTGGTATTTGATGGACTCCGCCCGCTGATGGCCCTTGACGCTGAAGTCGACCCCGATCTCCTCGAAAGCCCCGAAGTCGGTGCCCCAGCGCGCATTGAGCCTGTCGAGGGTCTCGTACTTGCCCTCCAGCCACCGCCGGAAGCCGTCATCCGTGGCGGTGGTCTTGGGCCTCCCGTTGCGGCCGTAGACCAGGAACACCGGCTTACCGTCGATGGTAGGGTACGCGGGGGACTTGGCGAAACGCGTGGCATAGAACTCCGTGTCTCGCCCGGGGTCGAGGTTCTTGGCGAACTGGGCCATGTCGAAGTCGGTGCCATCCTGGTACACCGACATGAAGGTGTCGTAGCCATCCTGCTGCAGCTTCTCGGTGGCCCG
>CAYRFY010000127.1:14577-14882 GCA_964423635.1 uncultured Armatimonadia bacterium
CAGTAGAAGAAGGTGTCACCGATCCACGGGCGGTCGAGAGCGGCGACCGGAGCGACGAGCAGACATAGCAGGAGTAGACCGAGAGCCAAAACGCGCGTGGGCATTATCCTATCCCCCCGAAGAGCCGCCCTGAAGGCGAAGCCCGCGATGATCCGCAACACTTACTAACTTCGTCGCAGGGCGGCGTAGACCTACCTCGGCCATGCCGATGGCCACGGTTGTCTGGGGCCCGCCCGTGCGGACCGACCCGCCGCAGAAGGTCTCGTGCTCGCCGCGGCGAAGCTGTGGCCGGACGCGACGACCTC
>CAYRFY010000128.1:0-6202 GCA_964423635.1 uncultured Armatimonadia bacterium
CGCCACCGTGCGGTCGGCGACCCCCAGCTCATCGATCACCTCCGCCACGATCCGCACACTGCTGCCGTGCGTACAGCCCGGGCAAAAGCGCATCGGGTCCGGGGACAGTGCCCGCGGCGGCTCGTAGATCACCGCCGACTTGCCGCTCTCCATGCTTGCTTGCGCCATGTTTGGTCGCCTCTGTATGTACCCGGCTTCCGGGCCGCCCGTGCCGGTGCCCGCGCAGCGGCCAAGTGCGCCACGGCGGGCAAGGGGGGCGGCCGACCGGCCGGAGTGATCTAGAGTTCCTGACTGATCCTCACGAGGGTGTCCAGCACTTCCTCAGGCGTGCACAGCACGCCACCCGTGTGGGAGAGAAGCTCCACAGGACAGCGCCCCTCAATGGCCATACGCACGTCATCGCGGAACTGGCCCTGGGATAGCTCCACCACCAGGCAGCGCTTGCTGCGCGCGGCCAAAGCCGCGATCGCTGCCTCCGGGAAGGGTACCAGGGAGATGGGTCGTAGCAGTCGCGCCGCGATACCCCGCTCCATCGCCCGCTCCACCGCCGTCTCGCAGACCCGGGCCGGGATGCCGTAGGCGCAAACCAAGATGTCCGGATCGTCGGCGCCGTACTCCTCCCAGCGCGTCTCGTGCTCGCAGGCCTGAAGGTACCGGCCAAGGATGCGGTCGTTGATCTGCTCGAGCTCTTCAAACACCGTGTACAGCGAGTTCACCACATGGCGCTCGCGGTTGGCCTTGCCGCTGCCCAAAGTCCAGGGGAACTCGCCGGCCCGGGGGGCATCGCCCACAGGGCGCAGGGCGCACTGTTCGCGCATGGTGGCCAGCGTGGCATCGCCCTGGATCATGACCGGGAGACGATAGCGCTCGGAGAGCTCGAAGGCCTCGGCCGTGAGGTCGTGGGCTTCCTGGACCCCGGCGGGGGCGAAGACCAGGGGTCTGCCGTCACCGTGGCCGGCTCCCCGTGTGGCCAGCCAGTAGTCGGACTGGGCCGGGCCGATACCGCCCAAACCGGGGCCGCTGCGCACCATATTCACCAGCACGCACGGCAATTCGCAGCCGATGATATAGGACAGTCCCTCCTGCATCAGGGAGATGCCCGGTGAGGACGAGGAGGTCATGACCCTGGCGCCGGCGGCCGCCGCGCCCATCACCATGTTGATCGAGGCCAGCTCGCTCTCCGCCTGCAGATAGACGCCGCCCACCTCGGGCAGCCGCCACGACATGTACTCCGGAATCTGGCTCTGGGGCGTGATGGGGTAGCCGAAGAAGAACCTGCAGCCCCCGGCGATGGCGCCCTCGGCCACCGCCTCATTGCCCTCCATCAGGATACGCTCGCTCACGATGATACCGCCTCTTTGGTTGCCTCTTTGTACAGGCTGATCGCTGCATCCGGGCACATCAGGACACACAGCTTGCAGCCCGTGCACTCGGTGCCCTCCACAGGCTCCACCGGGTGAATACCGTATGAGGTTAGCTTCTCCGACACCCGCAGGTGCTTTTGCGGGCAGAACTCAACACACAGGCCGCAGCCCTTGCACCGTTCGAGGTCTATCACTGTCTTAGCCATCGACACACCCAACCTGCTATCCGGCGGCCGTGCAGTCTGATCTTGGCCGCCATTGTCTGTTACGCGCAAGCCCCGCCGTCGTCCCCGCGCAGCCTCCCCCGATCCTCCTGAGCCGCCGCCAGCAGCTCACCGGCATGCCGGTGAGCCGTGACATCGGTCGCCTGGGCGCCCAGCATCCGGGCGATCTCCCCCACACGGGCCTCCGGGGAGAGCACGGCGGCGGTCACCACCGTGCGGCCCTCTTTGACCTGCTTTTCGATGTGGACGTGCCGGTCGGCGAGCCGCGCAATCTGGGCAAGGTGCGTCACACATAGCACCTGCGCCGTGGCCGAGACCCTCACCAGTTTCTCGCCCACCGCGTGGGCCACACGACCGCCGATACCCGTGTCCACCTCGTCGAAGATGATGGTCGGCGTTGCCGCACCCCTGGCACACACCGACTTGAAGGCCAGCATCAGCCGCGAGAGCTCACCACCGGAAGCCACCTTTGCCAGGGGACGCAGCGCCTCGCCGGCATTGGCGCTGAACACGAAACGGCACCGGTCGATACCGCGCCGGGAGGCCGCCAGGCGCCTTCCGGCGCCGGTCTCCACCCCCTCGGGGTCCTCGTCGGAGGACAGCTCGACTCGGAACCTCGCCGCCTCCATCCCCAGGTCCTGCAGCTCGTCCTCCACCGCTGCCTCCAATTGCTCCGCCGCCGCCGTCCGGGCCGCGGAGAGTCTCTCCCCGGCCCCGCCCGCGGCCCGCCGGGCCCTCTGCAGCTCCGCCTGCAGCGTCTCCTCGCGGGTCTCCACGTTCTCCAACTCATGCAGCTCGGCGGCGCATTTCTCCCGGAAGGCGAGAAGCTCGGGGACGCTGTCTCCGTACTTGCGCTTCAGCCGGCCGATCTCGGCAAGACGGCTCTCCACCTGCTCGAGACGCTGAGGGTCGGCTTCCAGCTCCTGCAGATAGCCCCCCAGGGTTCTGGCGGCCTCCTGCAATACCACCGAGGCGGTGTCGATCTCATCGGCGAGCTTGCCCAGATCGTCGTCGAACGCGGCCAGCGACCGGAGCTCCTGCTCGGCCACCTGTACGGCCGCCAGAGTGGAAATGCCCTCGCTCTCACCGTCCAGCAACTCACAAGTCCGGGCCACGGTCTCGAGGATCTTCTCGGCGTGTTGCAGCCTGGAGCGCTCGGCTCCGAGCCGCTCCTCCTCGTCGGCCTCCAGCTCGGCCGCGTCGATCTCGGCCACCTGGAAGCGCAGCATGTCCGCGCGCTGGGCCCGGTCGCGGTCGTCCATCTTCAGGTCTGCCAGGGCCTGCGTGGTCTTCCGGTAGGCCTCATACTCCCGGCGGTAGACCTCCAGGGCTTCCCCGTACTGCTGGCCGCCGAACGCGTCCAGGAACTCCAGGTGGTTCTCCTCGTGGATCAGAGTCTGATGCTCGTGCTGGCCGTGGATATCCACCAGGTGCCGGCCCAACTCCTGCAGCATCCCCCCGGTGGCGGTGCGGCGGTTGATGCGATAGGTGCTGCGCCCGCTCTGGATGTCGCGCGTGAAAATGACCGTGGTGTCGTCGCCCTCACGCAGGCCGGTCTCGTCCATGGCCGCCAGGACGGCCGGCGCCCCACCGGCGTCGAACACCGCCTCAATCCGCGCCGCGCTTTCGCCGCCGCGGATCATGTCGCTGCCCACGCGCCCCCCCAACACGGCGTTGAGTGCATCGATGATGATCGACTTGCCCGCGCCCGTCTCTCCCGTGAGCACGGTGAACCCCGGACCGAAGTCCAGTACCAGACTCTCGATGAGGGCGAAGTTCTCGATCGACAGTTCCCTTAGCATGGCAAGCCCTGGCCGCCCCTCTTGGAGTGGCCAACGAGATCCTTATCCACAGGTCCGCATCACCAGACCGCGGTCTGCGACGCCGCGGTGGTTGCCTGCCGCGGCAGGCGATGCCCACGCCGCCACCGCCTCCTACCTGGATGCTCCCCACTTGAGCTTGGTGCGGAGGCGCTCGTAGAACGTGCCCTCCGACAGTCGCACCAGCTTGACGTCGAACGGGGCCCGTCGCACCACCACGGTATCGTCGGGCTGCAGTTGAATATCGTCCTGGCCGTCGAGGGTCAGAGCGATGCCCATGGCACTGTCGCCGCGTCCGACGGCTTCCACCTCGACTTCCGCCGTGGCCTCCACCACCACCGGGCGGGAGTACAGGGTGTGCGGGCAGATGGGGGTGATGATGAGAGACTCCACCGCGGGCGAGACAATGGGTCCTCCGGCGGAGAGGGTGTACCCTGTGGCGCCCGTGGGGGTGCTGATGATGATCCCGTCCGCCGGATAGGTGGCGATCAGCTCACCGTTGACGCGGGTGTGCAGCCGGACGAGACGGCGCGTATCCGCCTTGCCGATGACCGCCTCGTTCAGCCCGTAATGCACGTGCGCCGGGCCCCCGTGGCGCATGACTTGCGCCGCAACCATCATACGGTTCTCGGTGCGGAAGTCGCCCTCCAGGAGTCGGTCGAGCTGCTCCAGGAGCAATCGTGGCGGCTCGGCGGCGAGGAACCCGAAGCTCCCCAGGTCCACCCCCAAGAGGGGGGTGCCCTGCGGCCCGGCGTGTCGAGCCATGGACAGCAGGGTGCCGTCGCCCCCCAGAGAGATGAGCAGGTCCGCGCGCACCAACTCTGCCAACGCCACCGTCTCCGGCGCCTGCCCATCGTCGCAGGCCACGGAGGTGCCGGGTCCGACCAGCACGCGCCTGTCCGCCGCCGCCAGACGAGCGCAGAGCACGGCGGCGGTCCGCCGGGCCTCGTCATTGTGCGTTGCCGTGGCAATGCCTACCGTGCGGATCGGATTTGGCAAGATGGGTCGCTGCCTGTCGGTATTGAGCGCTCAGCGCGCCCCCCGGTTCTGGGGACAAGTAGCGGCCCTGCATTGCGGGGCCGCGCAGTGGACGAGCCGTGGGC
Source organism: uncultured Armatimonadia bacterium (assembly GCA_964423635.1). Taxonomy (GTDB): domain Bacteria; phylum Armatimonadota; class Zipacnadia; order Zipacnadales; family JABUFB01; genus CAYRFY01. The sequence goes on from CAYRFY010000128.1 coordinate 4,512, forward strand.
TCGGGGCTCGTCGGCCCGGGGTCGCGGCGATGTGCTCTACCCGCTCACCGCCGCCGTGCGCGCGATGCGCTTGTGGTTGTTCCTGGCCGGTGCGAAGTCCGGATCGGCAGCCATCGCCCGCTCGTACATCCCGCGTGCCTCGATGATGCGCCCCTTGCGCTCCAACACAACGCCCAGGTTGTTGAGTGCATAGACATTAGCGGGGTCCGCGGCAATGGCGCTTTCGAAGTGCACCCCGGCCGCCCATGCATTGTCCCGGCCCAGGTAGATCAGACCCGCGTTGTTGTGGGACAGGGCATCGGTCGGATCGAGAGTGAGCACATACAGGTACTCCCGGAGCGCCTCGTCCTTCCGGTCGCGAGAGAAGTACAGCGCCGCCAGCGATCTGTGTGCCGGCACATCATCGGGGAACCGCGCCGCCACCGCCTCCCACTGCGCCAGGGCACTGTCGGCCTTGTTGGCCTTACCCAGACACACCGCCGCCGAGGCAGCGGAACTGCGGTCTGCCGGGTCCAGCCTCTCGGCGGCGAGAAAGGCCTCCGCAGCCTGCTCCCACTTGCCCTGCCCCATCAGCAGTTCGCCCATCCGGCGTCGCGGTTCCGGATCGCGTGGCAGTCGCTGAGCCGCTTGCCTGTACGCTTCGACCGCCTCATCGCCTCGCCCCAGCTTCTGCAGCGTCTGCGCCAGATTCGCGCCGGCGATAGCGTTATCGGGCTCGATCCGCAGCGCCATGCGGTACGTCTGCGCCGCGTTTTCATACTCCCCGGCGGCATACTGCGCCGCGGCCAACTCCAGATACGCCGGCACGTTCTCGGGCTCCAGAGACACCACGTCTCCGAACAGCTCCACGGCCCGGGCATAGTTGTGGGCCTTGACATACAGCAGGCCCAAAGTGAACAGCAAGGGCACGTTGTCGGGATGCTCCACCCGCGCCAGCTCGTACTGCGTCAGCGCCTCCGTGGTCTTCCCCTGCATGTCCAGGACACGGCCGTATCCCACTAGCGCGCCGAAATCCGTGGGGCGCGAGCGCAGCGCCCGCTCGTACTCGCTCTCGGCCCGGGAGTATTCGCCCTGCTTGGCCAGGGCCTCGGCCAGGTTGTAGTGGCCCTCGAAGCCCGCAGCGTCGATGGCGATGGCCAGCTCGAACTCCCGCTGCGCCTCGTTGGTTCGGCCCTGTCTCAGATGGGCGGTGCCCAGGTTATTGTGGGCTGAGGCGTTTCCCGGGTCGGCCGCGATGGAGGCCTGAAGGAACCTCACGGCATCGTCGAGCTCATCGAGCGCCAGAGCCACCAGACCCCGCCACTGCAGGATCAGGGAGTTGTCGGGCAGAACCTGGAGCATTTCCTCCAGTATGGCCTTGGCCTGCCCGTAGGCCCCCTCGCGGTACAGCGTGTCCACTCGCTCCAGCTTGCTCTGCAGGCTCTCATCACTCTGAGCCCGGCACATGGGACACAAGAGCACGAGACCGACGCAGACCAGCAGACCGACGACGTGGCTTCTCATTGGCCTCACAGTCCCGTCATGGCGTGTGGTTCCTCGGACTTCTCACCGCCGTCGCGCTGCGACCGACAAAGCTCAAGGCAGGCGGCCACTATGCCGTCTGCGTCGATCTGGCACCCGGCCCGCAATCGCGCCGTGGCGCCGTGAGGCATGAAGGCATCGGGGATCCCCAGGCGTCTGACGGCCGTGGT
>CAYRFY010000128.1:6212-12546 GCA_964423635.1 uncultured Armatimonadia bacterium
TGTACCGGCATCGGCCAGGACCTCACAGGCCGCCGCGCCCAGACCGCCGGCCAGCACGTTCTCCTCCACCGTGACGATCTTGCCCACCCGTCGCGCCAGATCCAGCACAAGCTCCCTGTCGATCGGCCTGATGAACCGTGCGTCGACGACGGTGGCCTTGACCCCCTGCGTATCCAGACGCTCCGCGGCCTGGAGTGCGGCACCCACTTGAGGGCCCAAAGCGAGGATCGCCACATCATTCCCCTCCCGCAGCACCTCGCCCTTCCCCACCGGCAGCACTTCCGGCGTCACCGTGCACGAAGCGCCCTCCGCCTCCCCGCGGGGGTACCGAAGGCTGCTGGGGCCATCCAGCGATAGGGCGGTGGCCAGCATGTGGCGCAATTGGGCTTCATCCCGCGGAGCCATGGCCACCAGACCCGGGACATGTCGCATGAACGAGATGTCGAAGACCCCGTGATGCGTGGGGCCGTCGTCACCCACGAGCCCACCGCGATCCATGCAGAAAAGCACCGGCAATTGCTGCAGAGCCACGTCATGGATGATCTGGTCGTAAGCCCGCTGCAGGAAGGTGGAGTAGATCGCCACCACGGGTCTCATGCCGTCCGCCGCCATACCGGCCGCGAAGGTCACCGCATGCTCCTCGCTCATCCCCACGTCGAAACAGCGGTCCGGGAACTTCCTCTTGAACTCCGACAGCCCGGTGCCGTCGAGCATCGCCGCGGAGATGGCCACGATTCTCTTGTCGCTTTCCGCCAGTTCGCACAGTGTGGCACCGAACACCTCACTGTACGTGGTGGGGCCCTCGCGACGGGGGCATTTGCCGTCGGCGATGTTGAACGGTCGCGTGCCGTGGAAGCGGCTGGGGTCCTGCTCCGCCGGCTTGTATCCGCGCCCCTTTTGTGTATGCACGTGGACCATGATCGGCCCCCGCAGATTCAGGGCGTGGTCCAATACGTCCACAAGCTGGCTGATGTCGTGACCGTCAATGGGGCCCAGATAGGTGAATCCGAACTCCTCAAACAGCATCCCGGGGACCACGAGTTGCTTGAGGCCATCTCGAACGCGGTCCATCGCCACCAGCATCGCGTCGCCCAGAGGGACCCTATTGAGCATCTTGGCCATATCGCGGCGGGTCCGCCGCACCGCCGGCTCCACGATCCCCGCCCGCATCTGAGCCAGATATGCCGACATCGCCCCCACATTGCGAGAGATGCTCATCTCGTTGTCATTGAGCACCACCACCAGGTCGGCCTCCATGGAACCCGCCTGGTTCATGGCCTCCAGCGCCAGACCGCCGGTCAGCGCCCCATCCCCGATCACCGCCACGATCTTCTCGTCGCTTCCCCGGATGTCTCGGGCCTTGGCGAATCCCAGCGCCGCCGAGATCGAGGTGCTTCCGTGTCCGGTCCCGAAGGCGTCGTGGGGGCTTTCCGACCGCCGAGGAAAGCCCGAGAGGCCATCGCTTTGCCGGATCGTGTGGAACTGCTCCCTGCGCCCGGTGAGCAGCTTGTGGGTGTAGCACTGGTGTCCCACGTCCCAGACGATTTTGTCTTTGGGAGATCTCAGCACGCGATGCAGGGCGATGGTCAGTTCCACTGCCCCGAGATTGGGGGCCAGGTGCCCGCCCGTTTCCGAGGTCGTGGCGATGATCCGTTCCCGGCATTCGGCCGCGAGCTCCGCCAACTGGCTGCGCGACAGTCCACGCAGGTCTTCCGGACCGTTGATGGTCTTCAGTAGCTTGCTTGACATGGTCTCGGTGGTCTGCCCGTGATCGGCACCGTTGCCGCCCTCGGTGGAACGGGGCCTTTCGGCCCGCCGCCGCTCCTACTCCTCCGCGCCCTGGGCCGTTGCCTCTGTCTCTTGCTCCAGGTACTGCTCTACCACGGCCTCGGCCTTCTTGAGCCGCTCGGTGCACAGCTTGCGCAGCGCCATGCCCTCCTCGAAGAGGGCCAGCGCCTCGTCCAGTGAGAGCTCCCCGGCGTCGAGCTCTGCGACGATCTGCTCCAGGCGCCCCAACGCCTGCTCGAAATCCATGACCTCGTCCTGGCTCATCTTGCTCCCTCGCGTGCACAGCGCTCGGTAACCGTCCCGATCAGGTCGCCGTCGCTCACGGTAACCGTCATGCTATCCCCGGCGTCGACATCCCCAACACGTCGCACCAGGGAGCCGTCTTCCCGCCTGCAGATGGCGTAGCCTCTGCCCACCACGGCGTGAGGGCTGAGGGCATCCAGGGTGGCGGAGGCCTTCTGCAGCCGGGCCTGGCGCCGCTCCAGGATTCTTTGCGCATTGCGCAGCATACCCGCCGCGGCGTCGTCGGCCCGTATCTGCCGCTCCTGCAGGAGGCTGCGTGGGCGGCGGAATATCGGGTGAGCGAGGGCCCTGTCCAGCCGCGCCTTTGCCCGCTGCCACTGGCCGCCCAGGCCGGAGCGCAAACGGCCACCGAGGCTCTCGAGACCGGCCACAAGCTCCTGGATATCCGGTGTTACCAGTTCCGCCGCCATGGAGGGAGTGGCGGCCCGGACGTCGGCGACGAAGTCGGCGATGGTGAAGTCCGTCTCGTGGCCGACCGCGCTGACCACCGGCTTGCCCGAGGCGTAGATGGCACGGGCCACCATCTCGTCGTTGAAGGCCCACAGGTCCTCCATCGAACCCCCGCCGCGCCCGACGATGATGACATCGACCTCCGGAAGCCCGGCCGCAATCTGCAGCGCCCGCACGATACTCCCCGGCGCCTCATCGCCCTGCACCACCGTGGGCACCACGATCACCTTCGCCGGCGGGTAGCGGCGCCCGATGATGCTGCACAGGTCCCGTACCGCGGCCCCGGTGGGGGAGGTACAGACCGCTATCGTCCGGGGATAGCGAGGCAGGGGCCGCTTCCGCGCGGGGTCAAACAGGCCTTCGGCCTCGAGGCGCGCCTTGAGCAGTTCCAGCGCCGCGGCCAGATCGCCGGCTCCGTCCGGGCGCATGAAGCGCGCGATCAACTGGTAGCGGCCGCCGCGCTCATAGACCGTCACACTCCCGCCCGCCACCACGAGGTCTCCGTCCTTGGGCGAGAACCTCAGCCCCTGAGCGGCCCCCCGGAACAGCACCGCGCTGAGCTGGCTCTGGTCGTCCTTCAAGGAGAAGTACAGGTGGCCGGAGGCCGCGCGCGTGAAGTTGGAGATCTCCCCCCGCACCAGCACATCGCTGAGCAGCTCGTCGCGGTCCAGGAGGCGCTTGACATGGGTGGTGACTTCCCGCACCGAGAGGACACCCGAGCCGGCCCCCTGGGAGGGGCCGCCGGACCGATCGTCGGACAAGACCTGATCCCTCCAGTAGCAGCCGTTGGCCACTCGGTACGCCATGGGTCTCGCAGGTCGTCCGGCGGCCCGTGGCGTCCGGAAAGCGGGTTCACTCGTGGCCCTTGTCTGAGACGAGGCCCTCGCGCCGGGCGTAGGCGCCGAGGATCCCATTGACGAACTTGCCCGAATCTGGTGTGCCGTAGATCTTGGCCAGCTCCACGGCCTCGTTGATGGCGGCACTGGCGGGCACATCCGGTGAGTGCCGCAGCTCCGCCAGTGACAGACGGAGGATGTTGCGGTCGATGGCGGGCATACGCTCCAGGGCCCACTCGTGCGAGAGCTCGTCGATGACGGCATCGATGCGCTCGGCGTCCTTGAAGAATTCCTCGCACAGGCGACGGCCGAACTGATCGATTTCGGCTTCGAGCTTACGCTCCTCCTCGGCGGCCATATCCCACTGCTCCACCAGAAGCCGGAGCGTATCGGCGGCGGCAATCATGGCCGCTCCCGGGCCGAGGCCCGCGATGTCGGCCTGGAACAAGATGCCCAGTGCCAGCTCGCGCCCGCGGCGGCGGGCGCCACCACGGTGTGACTCGAGTTTGCCTTTTCCAGGTTCCAATTTGGCCTTGTCCTGTTGCGGCGTCTGCGCCCCGAAGTCTCTTACATCCATCGCTCGATGAAACTCGTGTCTGTCTCCCCGGCACGGAACTGGGCGTTGCCGAGAGCCCGGAGGTGGAATGGGATGCTCGTCTTGATACCCTCGATCTGCATTCCTCGCAGCGCCGCCTCCATACGGGCGATGGCGCGAGGACGGTCTTCGTCCCAGCAGATCACCTTGGCGATCATCGGGTCGTAGTTGGGGGGCACAACGCAGCCGGCCGCGACCCCACTGTCCACGCGGATGCCCGGCCCTACCGGACCGCGCCAGGAGGTGATCGTACCGGGAGAGGGCCTGAAACCGTCGTCGCCATCGGCGGCGACGATGCGGCACTCGATGGCGTGCCCGTTGAACCAGATCTTCCCCTGCTCGTAGCCCAGCTTCTCCCCGGCGGCGACGCGGATTTGCTCCCGGACAATGTCCACGCCGGTGAGCATCTCGGTCACAGGGTGTTCCACCTGGATGCGCGTGTTCATCTCCATGAAGAAGAACCGGCCGCGCTTGTCCATCAGAAACTCAATGGTGCCGGCGTTGTTGTACCCCACGGCATTGGCGGCCTTGACAGCGGTCTCACCCAGCCTGCGGCGCACCACGTTGTTCACCGCCGGAGACGGCGCCTCCTCGATCAGCTTCTGCTTGCGGTGCTGAATGGAGCAGTCACGCTCTCCCAGGTACACGGCGTTGCCGTGCTTGTCGGCGATGATCTGAACCTCGATATGGCGGGGGTCCACCAGGCGTTTCTCGATGTAGACTTCGGCGCTGCCGAAAGAGGATCTGGCCTCGGCCCGGGCCGATTCCAAAGCGGGCCCGATCTGCTCGGAGTTGTGAACCTCACGGATGCCCCTCCCGCCGCCACCCAGTGCCGCCTTGATCATCACTCGGCGACGTCCTTGGCCTGCCTGGCATCGCTGATCGGCTCCTGGGTGCCGGGGATTACCGGCACCCCGGCGGCCTCCATGGTCCGCCGGGCCTCGGACTTGTCACCCATGCGGGCGATCACGTGCGACGGCGGCCCGATGAAGGTGATATCGCTGGCCTCACAGACCTCGGCGAAGTCTGTGACCTCCGACAGGAAACCGTAGCCCGGATGGATTGCCTGCGCCCCGGTGACCTTGGCGGCGCTGATGATGTTGGCGATGTTGAGATAACTGTCGCGCGGGGCCGCCGGCCCCACGCACACCGCCTCGTCGGCCATCTGGACATGCAGGGCATTGGCGTCCGTTTCCGAGTACACCGCCACCGTGGCGATCTTCAACTCGCGGCAGGCCTGAAATACCCGACACGCAATCTCGCCACGGTTGGCAACCAGTATCTTCTCAAACATGCACATCTCCCGGAAGCGTCGACAGGACCTCGGTCCGGTCAGAATGTCTCGTGGCCCGGCTCGGTACACCACACCCGTCCGGTCTGGGGGTCGTAGCCGTACGGCTTCCCACTCACCGGGCAGCGGCTCAGGCTGCTATTGGGGTCGAGCGCGGGCGGATAGCGCTCCTCGTCCATCAGGCGCATTTGCAGATCGGCGCGGAGTTGGTTCAGATTGCTGGCGCATTCCACTCCGTGGCCTTTGTCGAGGGCCGCCTTCGGAACCGTCTTGCCGCCCGTGTCGCCGGCGCCCCTGTTCCGGCCGCCGAAATACAGGCCGGCCAGCACCCCGATGATGAGGATCACGATGAGCAACTCAACGAGGACGAAGCCCCTGCGTCTCATTGGTCCTTACCCCTCGACCCGGCGTATCACCAGCAGCGGCGTGCCGTAGCCCACCGCCGCGCCGTCCTCCGCCAACACCTCGAGCACACTGCCGCTCACCGGTGCCGGGACCCCCGTGAGCTTGCCCAGCGCCTCGATCGTGGCGATGATCTGCCCGGTCTCTACATCGTCCCCGATGCTCACCAACGCCGGCTGCCCCGGGCCCTTGCCCCGATAGAAGCGCCCCACGAGCTTGGCCGTCACAACGGGGTCGCCGTTCGCCGTCTCGGTGGCATCGTGCCGCCGGGGGCCACCGAGCGTCAGGGTAGGCTCCACCGGCGCGGGACGCGCCGGTGCCGTCGGAGCCCGGCGCACGCGCACGAAGAAGTCCCCCTCCCGGACCGCCAACTCCGACGAGGAAGACGATTTCAAGAGACCTATGATCTCACGGATGCGCTCGCGTCGATCATGCCCGTTCCACGTATTCTCCGCTTCGGGTGTCGATCTTCAGCTTGTCACCGATCTGTACGAATAGGGGCACCGTCACCGTGGCGCCACCCTCCACCATCGCCGGCTTCGTACCCCCGGTGGCCGTATCCCCACGCAACCCCGGATCGCACTGCACCACCTCACGGATCACCGTATTGGCCACCTCGATCCCGATCAGCTCGCCTTTGTCGTTCAACTCGACCGTGATATTGGGGCT
>CAYRFY010000128.1:12556-14081 GCA_964423635.1 uncultured Armatimonadia bacterium
TTCAGGAAGTAGTAGTGCTCGCCGTCGGAGTACAGGAACTGGTTGGTGGAGCGCTCGACCCTGGCCCGCTCGACCTTCTCCCCCGCGCGGAATGTCTTGTTGAACACGTTGCCGGTCTTGACGTCTCGCAGCTTGGTCCGCACCACGGCCTGGCCCTTGCCCGGCTTGTGGTGCTCGCTGCTGACGATCTGGTAGACCGTGCCATCGAGCTCGATGGTCAGTCCCGGCTTGAATTCGTTGGTGGCTATCAACCCTGACTCACCCCTCCTGGAGATCTCCGGTCGAACCCGGTGAGTGTACATTATAGCACGTCTGAAGTCAAAACAGGCGGGGTGACGGGTACGGTACGCGACCACAGCGCCACCGGTTCCCGCGGCGGTCGACCATGACTGCCAGGCCGGTAGCGACGACGGCACCGATCACGGGGCGCCGATCACCTGCTTCGGCGCCGAAGTCATCACCTGGTGTCCGCTCTTCGTAAGCAGGACGGTGTCCTCGATACGCACTCCGCCCCAGCCCTCCAGGTACAGCCCGGGCTCGATGGTGATGACCATGCCCGACTTGAGCTCGTCCTCGCTGCGCTGGCTGACTCTCGGAAGCTCGTGGACCTCGAGGCCGACGCCGTGGCCGAGGCTGTGGGCGAACTGCTCGCCATAGCCGCGCTCGCAGAGCATTTCTCTGGCCACTGCATCGAGCTGGGAGCCCTTCATTCCCGGCCGACAGGCGGCCACCGCGGCGGCCTGGGCCTCGTACACCGCGGTGTAGATCTCCCGTAGTTGCCGATCCGGCTCACCGATGAGGTAGGTCCTGGTGATGTCCGAGCAATAGCCGTCCACCCGGGCACCGCAGTCGATCTTGACCATCATCCCCGGCTCCAATTCACGGTCGGACGGCACGGCATGGGGCTTGGCGGCCGAGGGGCCGAAGGCCATGATGGTGTCGAAAGCCATCTTCTCCGACCCCGCAAGCATGGTCAGGCGGTCCAGTTCGAGAGCCGCTTTTCTCTCGGTCACCCCCGGCTGCAACCCCTCGGCGAAGCTCTCCAGAACCCGGCTGATAAGGTCGCAGGCCCGCTGGATGACGGCGATCTCATCCTTGTCCTTCACGACCCGCTGTTCCTCGATGACTTTGCGCGAGGGCACCAACTCGATGCCCTCCATCCGGGCGCTCAGCGTCTCGTAGGCGGCGTAGGTGGTCGTCTCCGCCTCGAACACCAGACGCTTGACCTTGGCCTGTCTCAGGGCGGCCAGGATCCCGGCCAGGTGGCCGTCCGGGTCGAAGACGGTCGTCAGCTTCCCGGATACCTGCCCGGCTTCCACCTCGTACCGGCGGTCCGTGGAGATCACGCATTCATCGCCCACAAGGACCATACCCTCGCCGCGGAAGCCGGTGAGGTAGTAGACGTTGGGGGCCGAGGTAACCAGCATCGCGTCGGCTCCGCCGGTTTCAAGCCACTGCCTGGTCTTCCGTCGCCTCCTGGCGTACTGGCCGGTCATCGGCGCTTCTCCGTGATGGCGATGGCTGC
>CAYRFY010000128.1:14091-14863 GCA_964423635.1 uncultured Armatimonadia bacterium
TAGCTTTGGGCCTGGAAGCCGGCGATCACACCCACGCACACGGGAGCCGTGACGGACTTCTCCCGCCACTCCTCCCGGGCCCAGATGTTGCTCAGGTGTACCTCGATGGTGGGCAGACGCACGGCGGCGATCGTGTCGCGGATGGCCACACTTGTGTGGGTGTAGCCGGCCGGATTGAGAATCACCGCGTCCGCCCAGTCGTGCACGTTCTGGATGGCCTCGACGATCTCGCCCTCGTGGTTGGACTGCACGATGCGCAACTCCACGCCGTGCTTGTCGGCCTCGGCCTTGAGCAGGGCGTCGATGTCGGCCAGTGTTTGGCTGCCGTAGATGTCGGGCTCGCGCATCCCCAGCAAGTTGAGATTGGGTCCGTGGACAATCAGTATTCGGGGCATCAGAAGCTCTCCCATACCCGCACTTCTGTGCTATTGACCTGCCTGTGCCTCCTCGGCCGTGCGCCGCACGGCCTCCTGCAGGCGACGAGTGTCCTGCGCCTGCCACTCTCCGTCTCCCGTCGAACCGTTCGCCCCCAGCTCGGCGATCACCTGCCGCGCCGCCGCGAGGGCGGAGGCCAAAACGCTCTCCGCCGCCTCTGCGTCTTCGGCCCGCAGACACTGCGCACGTCCCAGCTCCGCGGCCGCCTTCACCGCCCGGGTCGTGACCGGGTCCGCCTCCCCGGCGTCGGTTGCCGCGGCGTCGGTTGCCGCGGCGTCGGTTGCCGCGGCGTCGGTGGCCGCGGCGTCGGTGGCCGCGGCGTCGGTGGCCGCGGCGT
>CAYRFY010000129.1:0-14837 GCA_964423635.1 uncultured Armatimonadia bacterium
GCGCACCCAACGAGCCCAACAGCCCCAACGCCTCGCTGGATTGCGCAAGAGGCTCAAGACAACGGCGGCCGCAGCACACCGTACCGGCTTGCTCGCAGCTTGAGGTGCAAAACCACTTCGCCCCACGGTTGTCTGAACATAACGGCAGATACGCCTTGGATACTCGGTGCTCTCGCTGCGGCCAAGTGGCCAAGTTGCGGCTTGACGCCCAGTGACCTATCGGTTACACTCTCCGCGACGCAGAGCGGCTGCACGGAAGTCCCACTCGCAATAGGAGGACGCGCCCATGGCGAGGGGCTCTAAGGGTGTTCTAGGGCTCGACATCGGAAGCTGGGCGATCAAGGCCGTCGCAGTACGGGGCGCGGGCTTCACGGAGAACGAAGCCGGCGAGCGTGTGCCGCGGATCGAATTGATCGGGCTGCCCGGCGTCGCCATGACGCCTCCGGGTTGTGTGGAGGGCGGCGAGGTCATCTCCGACGAAGTAAGCGGCAACGGCGACGGTTCCAGCAAGAAGCCGCCCACAGGCATTTCTCTGGTTGCCGGTACCGTAAGTTCACTGGTCAGATCTCTCTCCATGGCCGCCAAGCCCACGGTGGCCTCGGTCGGTGGCGAGACCTCCGTGGTCGTGAGAATCACGGAAGTCTCTCGCATGACCGGCAAGGAACTCAAGGAAGCCGTGGAGTGGGAGATCGAGCGTCAGACGCCGTTTCCGGTGGATGACGCCATTACCTCGTGGGTCCCCATCGAGCCACCCGACGGCGATCCGGACTCTCCAAACATGGAGGTCCTCCTCGTCGTGGCGCAGAAGGAACTGGTTAGCGGGCACGTGCAGGTTGTGCAAAGCGCCGGGCTGAGCCCCGAGGCCATCGACGTCGAGCCCCTGGCGATCTCCCGGGCCCTGGTGGACCTGCCCGGTGGCTCCATGAAGGATCAGACGATCGCCATCGTCCATATGGGCGCCAGTTCCACGCTCATCCTCGTGGTGCGCAAAGGCCTGCTGTCTTTCGTGCGCTCCGTCGGCACCGGCGGCAAGGCGCTGTCGGATTCGGTGAAGCAAAACATCGTCGGGGAGGATAAGGCCTCGGAGTGGACGAAGCACGCCCTGGCCGACTTCACCGACGCCGCATACATGGATCCCGGCGGCGTTGGCGCCGAAGGCCAGTACGAGGCGGACGACGACCTGTTCGCCGAGGACGGCGGAGACTCAGTATTCGAGGAATCCAGTCTCGACGCCGATCTCGACGCGGGCAGCCAGCCGGTGGACATGCAGGGAGCCGCCACGCAGATCGACGTGCCCCTGCCCGGCGAGGTAGAGCTACCCCCACAGAGCTCGGGGAGCTCGGCCACCGCCGGCGAGCCCATGGACCCGCAGGAGACCGAGGCCCGCTCCATCGTGTACGAGGCCCTGGCTCCGCAGGTTGTGGACCTCGCCACCGAGATCCGCCGCTCTATCGACTTCTACCGCCGGCAGCATCGCAATGAGGAGATCGACCGCATCATCCTCTCCGGTGGCAGTGCGGTCATGCCCGGTCTGACCGAGTTCGTACAGGGCGAGACGGGCGTCACCACACAACTGGCTAACCCGTTTGCCCACTTCTCCCTGAGCGACGACGCACCCAGGGAGTATCTGACCGATATCGGTCCCGCCATGGTGGTTGCCGTCGGTCTGGCGGTGAGGGACATCGTCGAGTAGCCGGGGCTGCCGCCGGCACGGGGAGATACTGGGCCAAAAGATGCGGTGCTAAGGCTTGTGTCCGCCCGGCGCATCCAGCTACGCCGGGCCTAATCCAGTAGAATTGTCCCCTATTCCCGGGGAGGGTCATCGTGCCGCCAATCAAGATTGACCTGCTGCCAAAGAGCGTCAAGTACGCTCGCGTCAACAAGGTACTCCTCATCGCAATCGTGGCGGCGCTGGCCGTGGGCCTGCTTGCTCTGGGATCCATGGACGCCAAGCTCCGTGGCGACATCGCCGACGCGGAAAAGCGGCTGCAGACGGTCACAGCGGAGGCCCAAGCGGTTCAGGCTCTCGAGACCCAGGTGGCCACGAACCGCTCCCGACTCAAGCCCATCGCGGACAAGGTGCAATTCATCGAGGCCGCCGATGAGTGTGGCTATGTGTACTGGGAGCGCTTCTACAGCGTCATCGAGTACATCTACGGCGGAGCCGAGCTGCACTTCTTCGCCATTCTCGGCCAGCCGTTCCAGCCCAGCAATGTCACGGACTTCTCCCCCGAGTCGCTCTACCATCTGGCTCCCGCGGGGTCCACGGACTGCGCCTTTGCCGTCACCGTCAAAAACCCCAACGAATTCGCGCGTTTCATGCTCAACCTCATGCGCTGCCCGGAGATCTCCGATATCCAGGTCACCGGCTCGGTGCCCTCGGGGCGCGTGATCGCTGCTCAGTGGCCCGTGATGCTGCAGCAGTGGAACCTGCCCCAGTTCCAGATGCCCACCTTCAACTTCCCGCTGGCGGGAGTGACCGGCGGCGGCGCCGGGGGCGGTGGTGGCATGGGCGGCCCGGGCATGGACATGGGCGGCGGAGCACCCGGCATGGGAGGCGGAGCGCCCGGCATGGGTGGCCCCGGCATGGGCGGCCCCGGCATGGGCGGCGGGATGGACATGGGTGGAGGACCGGCAATGGGCGGTGGGGGTGCCGGCGCGGGTGCCGGAATACCCCAGCAGCCCAGGCTCGATGCACCGATTGAGGTTCTCATCACCTGCAGGCTCGCCAAGTCCGTGGGTATTCCCATGCCGCCGCAGGGCGCAGCCGCCGGTGGTGCGGCCGCGGCCGGAGGCATGGGTGGTCCCGGCATGGGTGGTCCCGGCATGGGTGGTCCCGGCATGGGCGGCGGAATGCCCGGCGGAATGCCCGGCCCAGGGGGCCCCGAGGGTGGCGGAGGCGCGCCTCCGGGGGCTCCGGCCGGCGGTGGTGGAGGCGAGGATTCCGGCGGCGGCGGTGACGACGGCGGTGGCGGCGGCGGTGACGAGTAGCGTCACGGGAGGTTCGCCGTTGGCTGCCTGGGCCGTTCAATCTGTGTCTGCCACGCGCACCTGAAGTAGTGGTCGTAGTCCGCCCAGGATTGGGTCAGGAGAGACCGACACATGGGATTCATGAAGCCAATCTTCTTCGTCCTGATCGGCGCTGTGCTGGTGGCGGGCATTGTGGGCGTACTGGCCTGGAAGGTCGTGCTGCCCAAGCGTGCGGTGGTCGCCGACACCGAGGCGCAGATCGCCACCCAGCAGGCTATTGCCGATCAGCGCGAAACGCGCCTCCAGGAGTTGGCTGAGGCCAAGCACCAGTGGGAAGTGTCTCACGACGCCATCGCCCTGAAAATGGACGAGCGCAGCATCCCCATCGCCATGAGCCAGCCGGTGGTCGCGATGACCAACCTCTGGCAGGAAGTCAGGGAGGACCTTCCCCCACTGGTGGAGAAGTTCGTTCGTGACAGTGGGTGCGTGTTGGTCCAGGGGGCTTCAGGCTGGGCGCCGCCGATGACACCCTTCGACCCCGGAACCGCCTGGATCGAGTTGCCCATCGGCCATGCACCGGGGGCGGGTACCTCCATCGCCCAGTCGGGCAGCGGAATCCTCTGGGTGGCCGGGACCCTTGCCGACATCGAGAGGCTCTACAAGTCTCTGCGGAACTTCCCCCGCATCCTGACCATCCAGCACTTCGCGCTGGTGCGGCTCCGCGAACTGGTCGGAACCGACCTGCACAAGACGGTCACGGAATTGCTGGATCGGGACGAAGAGGAGATTCTCATCGCGCCCATCAGTCTCAGCATCTGGCTGATGACCGAAACTCCTGAGACCGGAGGCGGCGCCGCACCCGCCGCCGGCGGCGGAATGGGCGGCGGGATGCCCGGAATGGGTGGCGGGATGCCCGGAATGGGTGGAGATATGCCCGGAATGGGTGGCGGAATGCCCGGGATGGACAGTGGTGGTATGCCCGGTGGCGAGCCGCCGATGCCCGGCGGCGGAGGCGCATCACCCGAGCCCGGTGGCGGAGACGAGGCCTAACTGCGTAAGAGTAGTCACCCGCCGATGCTGACAGCAGAAGGAGACGCCAGCGTGGACAGGGAACACCTCGCAAAAGCTGCGGTGGCCGCAGGGGTCTTCGTGCTCGTCGTGGCCATCGTGTTCTCATTTTGGTTTCTACTGCCCTCAACGCGAGGCGGCAGCGTAGCCATGGCTCAGGGGGAGGGCGGGCCTCCGGGAATGGGTGCCCCCGGCGCCGGCGGACCTCCCGGCATGGGTGGCGCCCCCGGAATGGGCGGACCTCCCGGCATGGGTGGTGCCCCCGGCATGGGCGGACCTCCCGGCATGGGCGGTGCTCCCGGCATGGGCGGCGCCCCCGGGATGGGCGGCGCCCCCGGGATGGGCGGCGCCCCGGCGGGGGGCGCTCCCGCAGCGGCGCCGGTGAGCGCGGAAGACGCCTCGCCCCTGGAGCCGTCCCGGGCCAATCCCTTTGTCCCGCTGGACACACCGGAGCCGGAAGTGCGTTTCGCAACCTCCCGGACGAAGTATGGACCCAACTGGAGTACCGTGCCGCTGGGGTATCTCACCGACCTGCCTCAGGCCGAGATTCCTGCGGCTCCGCCGGTACCGATACCGCCGAACCCCACGGCCAGTGCGGACCTGATCCGGGTCAACGGCATCATATGGCCTCAGAGCGACACCGGCGCCGGTGCGCCGGGAAGGGCCTTTGCCACGTACGAGGACCCCGACGGAAGGACGCGCATCGCCGTTCCGGGCTCCACGATCCGCGTCGCCCATCCGGACACCGAAGAGGGGCAGCGCTGGCGAGTGGAGAGCATCGACCAGGATAGCGTTTCGGTGCGCAACCTCGACAGTGGCGAACAGGCCAAGATGCGAGTGAGACCGCGGAGCCGCACGGAACAGCGGCACTTTGGAACGGTGCGCATGGGCGACGATCTCGACCGCGCCGCGGAGTCCGACCCACCCCTGGTGCTTCCCGGCAAGGCGCGACAGATGAACTCCGCGGGCGGCGCCTCGGCGGCCGCGGCAGGTGGTGGCGAGATGGGCATGGGGATGGGCATGGGTATGGGACCGGGTGGCGGCATGCCCGGCGGGGCTCAGTACTAGCGAGTATTGAAGAACACCGGCGATGTGTCCGTAGTCTATACATGACAAGACGCAACGCCGATCGGACGGCAGGACGGGACGTACCGGCGGCCTGCGGCCGCCCACAGAAAGAGGGGTTCCAATGACCAAGGGCTTCACAGCATTGGTGCTATCGATGATCCTCTGCGGTCTGGTGATCTCCGGCGCGATGGCGACGGACGAGCCGGCCACCTTCTCTATCGACTGGGCCGATCAGCCCCTATCGGTGGCCCTGACCACTCTCAACAAGCACTTCGGAGTCAACTATGTCTTGCCCGCTGAGCTGGGCAACCTGCGGGTGAGCGCGAACCTGCTCAATGTGACGCCGGAGCGGGCCCTGCGTACCGTGGTTGCCAAGGCGGGTCTGCTGGCGCAACTGCGGAACGGGACCTGGATGATCTCCTCGCCCAATCCGACGGTCGCCACTCCCGCCGTGTATGCGCAGATGCCCGGGATGCCCGGCATGGGGCCCGGTGGCATGATGGGGCCCAACCCCAGCAATCCGGCAGGGCTGGGCATGCCCGGAACCGGCGGCACTCTGGGCGTGGGCCGCGATCGGACCAGCAGGTTCGGAGCGATGACCGGCACCAGTGGGTACCAGCAGGACCAGCAGGGGCCGCGGAACTACCAGGTGGTGCCTTTGAAGCGCATCGATCCGGCTCTGGTGGCCGACATCTTCGGCGGCAGCGTGATCTGGGGCACCAGCGGGGGCGGCGACAGCGGGTATGGCAGCAGCAGTAGCAGCGGCTATGGCCGGAGCAGCAGCAGCAGTTATGGCAGCAGCGACTACGGCAGCAGCAGCAGCAGCCGGAGTAGCAGCCGCAGCAGTAGCAGCCGCAGCAGCAGTCGGAGCAGCAGCTACTAGCAGTCGCCGGGTGTTTGGCGACGGGGCACGGGCGCCATGGGCGGTCTAGATGGGCCCGGGCCGACAACAAAGCGATCTCTGTCAGTGCCCAGCACGGGAACAGGTGGGTGTCCACGTACGGGGCAGCGACGCACGGACGCCTACCATGCAGGGAGGGGACCCATGGCCAGGCCACTCAATGGCAACTGCCGCACTCCACTCGCGGGAATTGTCCTAGCACTCATCACCACAATTGCGTGCACATTGGGACCGATTGCGGCGATGGCCGAGGGGGAAATGTCGGCGGACGCTCCCCCCATCAACATGACCATCAAGGACGCCCCCATCGCCGACGTGATGACGATGCTGTCGGAGGCCTCGGGTCTGAACATCGTCACAGGACAGGACGTTACGGGCAGCATCACCGGTGTGAGCTTGACCGGGGTCAGCGTGGAGACGGCGCTGCAGGCCATCACGCAGGCCGCCGGCCTGTACTGCACCAGGCAAGGGAACGTGTTCCTGGTCACCAGCAAGCCGCCGGTGCCGGGAAGCGGGGCCGAGCTGGGCGCGCCGGGCGGTGAGCCGCAGGCTGCGGTAGCGCAGGCTCCGGCGGCGCCGGGCATGTCCGGAGTCTCGTCGGTACCGGAGGTCAAGATACCCAGGGCACTGCGGTCGGCCGCTGTGCCACCCACGGCGCCCGCGGCGGTTGTGGGCGTCACGGCGCGCGTTTCGGGTCAGGGGGTTTCCCGCCCGGTGGCGCCGGTGGTGCCACAGACGGGGGCCCTGCGGGGCAATGGTGTGCCGGCGGTGCCGCCGGCCGCGGCGAGCCAGGCACCGGCCAGGAGTTCGGTGGCGGTGCAGGGGGTGGCCCCGGTGGCTCCCGTGATGGGTGCGCGGGCGCAGGCGCCCCTGGCGGCCACAGCCCGGACGCTCAAAGCTCCGGTGCCGCCGCGAGCTGTGAGCGAGACCATCTCGACCACTCCGCGACCCGCCGCACCGGTAGCCGGCTCTGAGACCTCCAATAGCGCCGGCATGGCGGATGGTACCGGCATCGCCGATGCCTCTTCCGCAAGCTCCAGATACGAGCACAATGCCACCGGCGCCGAGGACAGCATGACGCAGGTCGCGGTCAGCGGCAGGGCCACGCTGCTTCCGGACGGCAAGAGCGTGAGGGTCGCCATCCCGGTGAAGCACGCGGACCCCGCCAGTATCGCGCAGTTGCTGGGCGGGAACGTGTTCGACGGCCGGCGAATGGTCGCGTCTGGTTCGCGGCCGGGCGACAGAAGGCCCTCCAAGGGTGATCGCAAGGCCGACGTATTCGGCGCCATGGGCGGAAGCGACGGGACCGACAGGTACTGGATGCAGGAGCTCGGCGGCGGCGGACTGCGGCGCAGCGGCAGCAGCAGCGACTATGGTAGCTCCTCAGGCCGCGGTAGCGACCGGGGAAGTAGCACGAGCGGCAGTCGCGGCGGGCAGGGCGGCGGCATCGAGTTGCCAGAAGGTGTCAACAGTCTCACCGCCTTCATGCCCCTCAACACCCTGATTGTCGAGGGCGATCCGGCCGGGATCGACCAGTTGCGTGAAGTGCTGCAGATCATCGACCAGCCCACGCGACAGGTGGAAATCTCCACCAAGTTCCTGACCGTCAGTGTCACCGAATCCACCGCGCACGGTATTGACTGGTTCGTCTCCGACGGCAGTCTGGAGTTCTTCAATCTGGGCTTTGCACCGGGTGAGGCGACCAATAACGTGGTGCGGTGGTCGCGGGGCAAGTTCGAGGCGACCCTCGCCGTGCTGGAGCAGCACAACGTGGGTCAGATTGTCCAGGAGCCCCACGTAACCGCTGAAAACAACATGGAAGCCTTCATCGCCTTCACCAAGACCTATAACTTCTTCTATTCCACGGTGACGTACAACGAATTCGGGCAGCGGCAGATCGATCCCGGTGAGGCCGAGGAGATCGAGATCGTGCAGGAGTTGGCCGTGACTCCGCGGATCAATGACGACGACACGATCACCATGTTCCTGGAGCCGATCATCGAGGCCCAGGACGGCACTCAGGTCGCGCCCGATGGCCAGCAGTACCCCATCATCTCCAGCCAGGAGGTGTCCACACAGGTCACCGTTCCGGACGGAGACACGGTGGTGTTAGGTGGGATGATCTCCAAGAGCAAGACCTACAACGAGATCGCCACCCCGCTGTTGTCCAAGATCCCCATCATCGGGAATCTGTTCAAGTCTCAGCGCGAGAACATCATCGACACGGAGCTTCTGATCTTCGTGACTCCGCGCATCATCCGCGAGATCCCGGCGGCGTAGTTTCGCGCCGGTCCAAGATAGCAGCGACGAACGGCACGGGGCACAGCTCAGTGCCGTTCGTTGGTGATAGGGAGGTTTGCCGCAGTTGCTGCGCTACCTGACCGCCGGTGAATCCCACGGGCGAGAGCTGGCCGCAATCCTGGAGGGGATGCCCGCGGGGGTGCCGGTGACCGAAGCGAGCATCGCGGCAGAGCTGGCCCGTCGGCAGCGGGGTTACGGTCGGGGTGGGCGTATGGCCATCGAGCAGGATCGGGCCGTGCTCGCCTCGGGCGTGCGGCACGGGCTGACTTTGGGGTCGCCCATCTGTCTACGCATCGACAACCGTGACTGGCTCAACTGGGAGCGGGAGATGTCTCCCGATATCCCGGAAGAGACCTTCGTCAGCGGCCGTCGGGTGGAGGTTCCCAGGCCCGGCCACGCCGACCTCGCGGGCGCCGTGAAGTACGGGCACGACGACATGCGCAATGTCCTGGAGCGCGCCAGCGCCCGGGAGACGGCGGCCAGGGTGGCTGTTGGGGCCGTCTGTCGAGCGCTGCTGTCGCGGGTCGGGATCACGGTTGCGAGCATGGTCGTGCGGATCGGGGATGCGTGCTGGCAGCCGCCGGCCGCGTGGACGCCGGAGCAGATGCGCGCGGCCGAGGAATCGGATGTCCGCTGCCCCGACGATCCCACAGCGGCCCGGATGCGACAGTTCATCGATCGTGCCGCCGCCGCCGGAGACACCGCCGGCGGCGTTTTCGAGGTGCGAGTCTTCGGGGCTCCGGTCGGGCTGGGGAGCCATGTCTCCTCCGACCGGAGGCTGGACGGACGGCTGGCCGGTGCCCTGATGAGCCTGCAGGCGATCAAGGGCGTGGAGATCGGCATGGGCTTTGAGGTGGCCAAGCGCCCGGGCTCGGAGGTCCACGACGAGATCCTGCCCTCCCAGGCGCGGTGGCCGTTCTCCCGGCCCACCAATAACGCCGGTGGTCTGGAGGGCGGCATCACCAACGGTGAGCCCGTCGTCGTGCGGGCGGCGATGAAGCCCATCCCTACACTCACTCGCCCACTGCGCTCGGCGGAGCTTGCCACGCTGTCCCCTGTGGAGGCCCACGCGGAGCGTAGCGACGTGTGCGCGGTTCCCGCCGCGGCCGTCGTTGCCGAAGCGGTGGTCTGTTTCGTGTTTTGTCAGGCCCTCCTGGAGAAGTTCGGCGGCGACCACCTGAACGACGTTCTCGCGGCCCTCGAGCAGTTCAGGTCCGCGCGGGCAGGCCTCTGGGGGGCGGCGGATGTCTCCTGAGGTCGCGCTTGCTCCCCCCGCGCAGGCGGTCTTTCTCACCGGGTTCATGGGTACCGGCAAGAGCACGACAGGTGCGCGCCTCGCCGAGCGGCTGGAGCTTCCCTTCGTGGACACCGATGTGGTTGTGTGTGACCTGGCGGGCAGGAGCATCCCCGAGGTCTTCGCGCGAGACGGAGAGGATCGGTTCCGTGCCCTGGAAAGTGAAGCCCTGCAGAAAGCGATCGCGGCGGGGCCGGCGGTGATCGCCACCGGCGGCGGGGCCATGCTGCGGCCGGGCAATGTGGAGCTGATGAGGGCGGCGGGCCCGATTATCTGTCTGTACGCCTCGGCGGAGACCATCTTGCGCCGGACGGCAAAGCGTGGCGGCCGGCCGCTGCTCGAAGGCGGCGACCCGATGCAGCGGATAGCCGCCCTGCTCCAGGAGAGAGAGCCGTACTATGCCCGCGCCGACCATCAAGTCTCGGCAGAGGGCAACGACCGGGAGCTCACACTCTCTCGCCTGGTTGAGGTCCTGTTGGAGGACCCGCGATCCCGCCTCCTGGCGGAAAGGCAAGTCCGGGTCTCCGTGAATGCGGGGGCTGAGACATACCCCGTCCATGTGGCGGAGGGTGCCCACGGCAATCTGGGGCGGCTGTGTCCGGCGCCCCGCGTGGGCACCGCCTGCGCCGTGGTGAGTACCGACCGCATCGCGCCTTTGTACGCCGATACGGTGATGGAGGCTCTGCGGAGCGGCGGTTGGACGCCGACCCTCATGACCATGCCGGACGGAGAGCGAAGCAAGACGCTGCAGACGGTCTCCTGTCTATACGACCAGTTGGTTGCCGCGGGGGTAGACGGGGCCGGGGCGGTGTTCGCCCTGGGAGGAGGTGTGGCGGGCGACGTCGCCGGTTTTGCCGCCGCCACCTACAGACGGGGAGTACGCTTCGCACAACTCCCCACCAGCCTCCTGGCTCAGGTGGACGCCGGCGTGGGCGGGAAGGTGGCCGTCGACCACCCCGCGGGAAAGAACCTCGTGGGCACCTTCTACCACCCGGCGGCTGTTGTGATAGATAGCGCGACGCTCAGGACCCTCCCGGAGCGGGAGCTGCGCAGCGGGCTGGCCGAGGTCATCAAGCACGGCCTCATCGCCGACGCGGCGATGTTTGAGTACCTGGAGCATCGGCTGGATGAGTTCCGCGGGCTGAGAGGCTCCGCCGTCCTATACATCCTGGGCCGCAACTGTCAGATCAAAGCCGGCTTCGTCGCGCAGGACCCTCTGGATCGCGGCATGCGGGGCTGCCTCAACTACGGACATACCATCGGCCATGCGGTGGAGCGCGCCGCGGGCGACTGGGGCCTGGCGCACGGCGAGGCGGTGGCGGTGGGAATGGTGGCGGAGGCGCGGTTGGGCGTGGCGCTCGGGATCACGAACGAAGCCGTGGTGGCACGCCTGCAGGCCTTGCTCCGGGCGGCGGGCCTGCCGATCCGGGCACCGGGAGTGGACCTTGTGGTGGCTCGGGAGGCGCTGCTTAAGGACAAGAAGATCGCGGCAGGTCGCCTGCGCTTGCCGGTGGTGCCGGAAGTTGGGAATGTCGAGCTGCTTGGTGATATCGACCCGGGCCTGCTATGCAGCGCGCTGGAAGAAGCCGTGAGCGCCGACTAGAGGCGCGGGTTAGGAGCCGTTCTGTGCCGTCGCGCGAGGCGTGACCGGGCCTTCCCGCCCGTCCTCGTGCCGTCGCCGTTCGCCGTTGCCGTCTGGCGTTACCGCGGGACGGCATTTGACCGCGGCCCGTGCGGCAGCGTGGTGATCGTGGGCGATCGCGGGCGGTCGCACGCCGTATGGATCGAGACCTCTGCGGGCGACCGTCGGCAGACGGCACCCTCCGGCAGGAAGATGGATGAAACAGGTCATCGGTTTTCTCTTGGTCATCTTTGAGGTGCTCCGCGGCGTCGTGGGCATCGTCTTGACGCTGGGCATCTTCGGCGCGGCGATGGCGGGCATTGGTCTGTCGATCCTGGACACCGAACGGCAGGACGTCGAGGTGCCGAAGCTGCGTGGCAAGGAGTACAGCGAGGCCCAGGAACTGCTGAAGGGCGCGGGTCTGCGCGCGTCGGTGGCGGGAAGGGAATTCGATCCGAAGGTGCCCGCGGGCCGCGTGGTGCGGTGCAAGCCGTACGAGGGCAAGCTGGTCAAGCCGGGACGGAAGGTGGAGTGCTTCCTCAGCCTCGGTCCCAGCGAGCTAGAAGTGCCGGGGTTTGTGGGCAAGACGGTGGCCGCCGCGCGTCTGACGGCGGAGCGAGAGGGACTGCAGTTGGCCGACGTACGCAAGCGCGCGGCCGACAAGCCTGTGGACATCGTCCTGGAACAGTCGCCCGCGGCGGGCAAGACCGTGGATCGCGGGACGAAGATCGTGCTCGTCGCCAGTGGTGGACCGGGCTTCGGGACACACCGCACCGAGGGCGGAGACCGGTGGCTGTTCCGTAGGGTGCGCATCGTGGTGCCTCGCGGGGAACCTTTGCAGCGCGTGCAGGTGATCGTCACGGACAAGGATGGCGAGGACACCGCCGCCTACGACAGGGTGCACAAGCCCGGAGACGAAGTGGCCGTGAGAGTAACGGGGAAGAGGGGCTGGCGGGTGCGGGTGCTGGTGCTCGAGGAGGAGGTCTACAGCAGCAAGCTATAGACGCCTCTATGGGCGCACTTCCTGACGTTTGAAGCAAGTTCCGCGGCCGCAGTCGCGCCGCTTGTGAGCCCGTCGGTAGGGCTTTCCAGCCCGACTCGGCGATCCCGCCTTGCGGGATCGCCGCTTGGCCGTGGCACCGACCCGAGGCGAACCTCCGTGCCGTGCTCGTGGGTCTGAGGCGGAGCTTCGCCGGTTGGGTACCGAAATGCGGGGCCGGCATGCTTGGCCCCGTGCCGTCTTGCCATCCTCATTGCCGCCCGCGGCGACACGGACAAACAGCCGCCACGCCGACGGGCCGGAGCACGCAGTGGAAGTCCACGAAGGCGAGCTCATCCGGCGCAGCCAGGACGGGGACCGCACCAGCTTTGACGTGCTGGTGCGGACCTACCACGCGCTTGCCTACAACGTGGCCTATCGCATGCTCAATGACCCCGACGCCGCCTCCGATGCGACCCAGACCGCATTCGTCCGGGCCTACAGGTCCATCGGCTCCTTCAGGCGCGACGCCACCTTCTCCACCTGGCTGTACCGCATCGTCACCAATGCCTGTCTGGATCGCCTGCGCCGCAAGGATCGGGTCTCGCGAAGCCTCTCGCTGGTCAGCGATGACGGCGACGGCAATCCGGAGGAGATCGACATCCCCGACAGCAGTCACGAGCCCTCCGATGTGGCCGAGCAGGCGGAGCGCCAGACGATCGTGCGGGAGGCCATCTCGCGTCTGGCACCCTCCCACCGCACAGTGCTGGTGCTGTACGATCTGTCGGGGCTCTCGTATGAGCAGGTGGCCGAGGCGCTGCAGGTACCGCTGGGGACGGTGAAGTCACGGCTGAACCGTGCGCGGCTGGCTCTGAAGGAGGAGCTGGCGCCGCACCGGGAACTTTTGCGCTAGCAGGCCCGTCATAGTCACGATGCCGGGCCGGACGGCCGCGGCATCCATGTACCTTAGCACGCCGGCACGCGGTGCGCCCTGCAGGACGACGAGAAGATCAGCCCATGACCTGTGAGCAATGTCGAGACAACTACACCGAGTTCATCGAGGGCTCGCTGGCGCCTGAGCAGCACGGCGCAATGGAGGCGCACCTGGCTTCCTGCCCGGCCTGCGCCGCCGACCTCGAGGCCTTTCGGGCCGCGGTATCGGCCCTGAGAGCGCTGCCAAAGTTGCCGCCGCCTCCGGGCCTGCTGAGCGATATCGGCGCCGCACTGGACGAAGCCGCGCCGCCACGCCCAGCTCCGCGGGCGAAGGCCCGCTCGTCCTGGCAAGTGGCGGGCACAGTGGCCGTTGCCGCCTGTCTGCTGATGGGCTTCACCTTCCTATTCAGAAACGGCCTGGGGGTTCCCAAGGGCCAGCCGTCTGCAGATTCCGTGCTCGTGGAACGAGAGGATGCGCCCACCATGGCGCAGGTGCCCAAGGCGCAGGAGACGGCATCGGCGCGGCCTCCGGTCGGACCGCCCATGGGGCCGGGGACGGCGCCTGAAGCCGCCGCGCCCGGGCATGGCGAGGGCCTCGCCGACGCTGCGCCGGCACCCGGAGGGCCGGGCGGGGGCCTCGACAGCGAAGTCGGGGCGACTTCCGACGCCGAAGCCCGACCCGCCCCCACGGCGCCCGGAGCCGCGGCGGTGAAGCGGTCCGGCGGGCCCGGGCGAGATCGTCCCGCGCCGCGCCGTATGAAGCCTCGGGCCGCGACGCCGGGAGCGAGCGCAACCGCGGCCCGGAGCGCCGCCGCTACGGAGGATGAGTCCGCCTCGTCCTCTACTTCCAGGGCCGTCGGCGGCACGGTGGTGATGGAGGGCGCCAAGGTGGCGGCAGCGCGCGGCCCGGCCGCTCCCTCCCCCGCGGCACAGGCTCCGCCGATGAGAGTGGCCGTCGCCGATCCGGACCGGTCCGCCGCGGCGAATACGGTAGTA
Source organism: uncultured Armatimonadia bacterium (assembly GCA_964423635.1). Classification (GTDB taxonomy): domain Bacteria; phylum Armatimonadota; class Zipacnadia; order Zipacnadales; family JABUFB01; genus CAYRFY01. The sequence continues at coordinate 14,132 of CAYRFY010000129.1, forward strand.
CCCGAGGCCGTTGAGCCGCCGACCTACAGCGCGTCGCCTGTCGCCAAGGCCGCGGCGCCCGGTGGCAGAGCGCGCACGACGGGCACCCCCGCTACGGATCGAGCGAAGGCGGCGCCGCGCACAGGTCTCGGCATGGCGGCCGCCCCGCCTCCGGCCGCCGAGGCCCGGGCCGGCGCGCCCGTGGTGGAGATGGTGTTCGTTCCCCCGGCGCAACGGACGGTGGGTGTTCCCTGCGTGGGCTCCGTGGTCGTCCGGCCGGGGCAGTCCATCGATGCGGCAACACTCTACGCGCGCGGCGCAGAGGGCCTACGTGTCACCAACACCTCTGCCGACGGTACCTTGTTCAAGGGAGCCCTGCCACCGGCCCGCACCACCTTTGCCGTCGGGATGCTGGCCGAGGAGCCCGGCACCCACGAGCTGAGTTTCCGGCTGCAGTCTGCCAGCGCCGAGGCGGAGGCCGATCTGAAGGCCAGTATCCCCGGCTTCGAGCCCCGTGGACAGTTGGGACCCGCTGAGGCGCTGGATGGCGACCGGGCGCCCACCGTGACCTTCGTCTTCCGGCAGCGGGACATCGCCGAGGCCCTGCGGGCCGTGGCGCAGCGCGGGAAGGTGCGTCTCGAGCTGGGGCCCGATGTGAGCGGTGAGAAGGTGAATGTTGAGCTCCGCGATGTGCCCGTTGAGGCCGCGCTGAGGATCCTGTGCGAAG
>CAYRFY010000130.1:0-14770 GCA_964423635.1 uncultured Armatimonadia bacterium
GCTCCGTGTGCTCACTTCTCCATGGGGATGATGATCCCGCGCATGATGACGTCCTGGGCGAAGATGAACACGATCAACGTCGGAATGGCCGCGAGTACCAGGGCGGCATAGACCATGGACTGCGGTGCCCATGACTGCATCTGCTGGAGCCAGACCATCAGGGTCCACATGTTCTTGTCCTGACAGACCACGAATGCCCACAGGAAGGAGCCGTAGGCCATGGTGAAGGCCCCGAGGCCGATGACGGCCAGGACGGGCGTGGACATGGGCAGGCAGATGCGGGTGAACATCTGGGTCTCCGAGGCGCCGTCGAGCTCCGCGGCCTCGTACAGCTCCTTGGGCAGGCCGTCGAAGAAGCCCTTGAGCAGGAAGATCGAGTACCCGTTGGCCGCGGTGGGCAAGATCAGGGCGAAGAAGGTATTGAGCATGTGAAGCTGCTTCATCAGAAGGAAGTTGGGGATGGCCGTGACCTCGGCCGGGAAGGCCATGGTGGCCAGGAAGAAGAGTAGGATCTTGTAGGTCTGCGGGAGGTTGTAGCGGCTCAGGGCGTAGGCCGAGAGTGGGTTGATGGTGAGGGTAAGCAAGACGACGCAGGTCACCAGGATCAGCGTATTGCGCAGAGCCCTGCCGTGGACGGAGATGTAGGCGATGACGTCGCGATAGTTGCGGCCGATGAAGTCGCGCTTGATTGGGCCCTTGTCGGCGAGCATGTCGGTCCACGCCGTCTCCTTGATGGGCAGCGCGACGGCATCGAAGTCGGCGAAGTCCGTACCATACTTGGTGTTTGCCGCCTCCACAGTCTGGTAGCGCTCGGCCAGCCAATTGCGGTAGCGGATCTGCGGGGTGTCCAGGTAGATCAGCGCCGGCGGACAGGCCTTGTCATCCTCCAGGAAACCACCCCAGTCCGAGGCGGCGATGCCCTCCCAGGGATAGTCGCGGGCCAGTTTGATATCGCCCCAGTCGGTGATGGGCCTGCCGCCCTCGCCGGTCTTGTAGGCCTCGCGGAGGAATTCCAGATCATTGGCGTACTTCTGCCGGAGCCACTGGGTGAAGTAGGTCTGAGCGCCCGGGTCGAACTTCACGAACTGATAGGGGATGTCCTTGCGCACATAAGTCAGCCAGTCCTCGGCGAGCTTGGCCCCGGCCGGCATGCGCTGCGAAAGATGGATCTCGGAGAGGCTCTCCAGCTTTCGGCCGTAGCGCTGAGAGAAGAAGGCGGCATCGTTGGCCGCATCGCCCCTCCCGTAGTCCTGGTTGGTCAAGAACTCCCAGAACATCCCTTCCACCGGAGCGGGAATGCGGAAGCGCAGGGGGAGATCGCCCTTGAACTCCATCATCTCCTCGTGCCGCACGTCCCGCAGGGGCTGGAACACCCGCTTGTGCCATTCCTCGCGCCGGAGCTGGAGGTCGAAGTACTCGCGGTCCTCGCGATAGGCCTCATTGAGCTTCTCGATATCGCCCTGATAGCGCTGGACCAGGAACTGCTGATAGCGCTTGACGCCCTCGAGGGTGATCTTGGGCTTGGAGACGGAGTAGGCGTGTGCGGTGAAGGTGTACGTCAGCGGCAGGGTCTCCAGCCACTGGTTGTACTCCTCGATGCGGGCCTCATTCACCTGCTTGGGCGCTTCTATGTCGAGGAAGTCGCCGATGTCCTCGCCGGTGGCGTAGTTGTACAGTTGCGAGTCCTCGTTGAAGGCGCTCTCGGCGTACTTGCGGTAGAGCGCCTCATCGTCGTAGAAGAACGCCGGGATGAGCTTGAAGTCATGGGAGTCCACATTGCTGGTGAACGAGTTGCTCACCATGAGCCAGAATGGGACCACCATGGTGACGGCTCCCAGGCTCAGTATGATGTAGATCCCCGCGATGAGCAGGCGGGCCTGGGGTGACTTGCGTCCGACCACGGCTATGTGTGGCATGGAAGAAGACCTCCGAATGGGCAGAGCACAACTGGGCGCGGAGTTACGCGGCGCCGGTCGTGTGTCTACTTCGCGCTGGCTGTCCTGAATTCCAGTCGCGCCAGGATCCTTAGCTGCATGACGGTGAACCCGATGAGCAGGGAGCCCAGCATCCAGGCCATCGAGACGGCGAAGCCGTACTTGAGGTACATGTAGGCATTGCGCCAGATCTCCAGACCCAGCACGGTGGTGGCATTGGCCGGGCCGCCGCCGGTCATGATGAAGATCGGCTCGAAGCCGCGGAATGCGCCGATGAAGGCGCCCACGAAGTTGATGATGATCAGCGCCCGCAGGAAGGGCACGGTGATGGTCCAGAACTTGGAGGCAAATCCGGCTCCATCCAGGTCGGCGGCCTCGTACATCTCCTCGGGGATCGAGCGCATCGCGGCCAGATAGATGATGCAGGCCGGACCCATGGAGGCCCAGATCTGCGGGAGAATCACGCAGACCATGGCCACCGAGGGCAGGATCGAGACTCCGAACACCCCGCCGGCGTCGTTGAGGAAGTCCTGGGGATCGGCCTTGAACAGCTCCGGCCACACGGACTTGGCCCCGTAGATGATGACCCCCACTGCGGCGGCTATCCACAGCAGGCTGAACAGCCGGTACACCAGCTTCTGACGCCCCCGGGCCTCGTCGCCGGTCACCGTGGCGCCAACACCGAAGGTGCCCACAGTCGCCCACAGCGGTGTGCGGTCATACTTCCCCTGGTCCTGGGTGAGTAAGAGCAGGGCCATCCCGAGGCCGATGCCTGCCAGGACCAGCACCCACACACCCGTGTGCATGATTCCCTGGACGAGAGCGAAGGCGCCGATCAGCCCCCAGATCACGCCGGCCACCACGTTCATCCAGTACCACAGCCGCGCCGCGGACGGGCCGCTCAGGCGCTTGTAGATGAACACGGGGATGATCCCGTATAGAAGCCAGATGCCCCAGGTCACCTTGTCCGGCTCCGCGTCACGGCGCCGGAACATTGAGATCGCCAGCCCCACCCCCAGCGCCAGCACCAGCAGCACCACGGACTCCTGGACAAGCTCCGCCGCAGGCCCGTACACGCGGTTGAGAAACCCGTGCGGGCTGGGGTCGTAGAACTGCTTCCACAGCATGTAGATCACAACGCCGGTGGTCACGGCGGGCAGGTAATACAGGGTCCGGTAGAACACCTTGAGCCGCGGCACCTCGTGCAGGAGCAGGGCCAAAGCGATGGGGGTGCAGAAGCCCAGGCTGAGCATGAGTGCCGCGTACCAGCCCGTGCGGTACATCGTGAGCCAGAAGTCCTTGGAGAAGATGGCCTGGGAGAAGTTCTCCAGCCCCACCCATGCGGTGCCGGCGATGATCTTGTAGTCCTGGAAGGCCATGAGCGAGCCGCGGGCCAGCGGATAGTATTGCCACAGGCCGATGAGAGCGATGGCCGGCAGCAGGATGAGCCAGGCGGTGACGCGCCTCTTGCGCCGGTAACCCACCGTCTCGGTCTGAGCCCCCGACTCCGCCTGGCCCTTGATCTGGGACGAGTAGTGGGAGAGGCTCTTGCGCATCAAGGTCACGAAGGCGATGGCCATGAACAGGACTACAAAGAACGTGATGATGGTGCGCGTGCGCTTGATCTCCGGGGGAATGCGGCCCAGGAGTTTGGCGTTGGTGGCCGCCACCTCCTGCTTGAGGATCGTCCGGATGTCCTCCTTGGTCGGGGCATCGTACTGAATGACCTTCTCCAGCGGAGTGGTCATCTCGATGTAGATGAGCTGGCAGTTGCGGCCATACGGCTCGGGGCGCGAGTTGGCCACGGTGTCCTTGAGCACCTGCGCCCAGCCCTTGGGCACCTCGCGCAGATAGGCGTCGTAGCCGAACTCCCGCAGCCAGTCGGGGTTGACGAACTTGGCGAAGCCCGCATCGATGAAGGTCTTCGTCTTGATGCGCTTGGCCTCGGTGGAGGCGTAGAACTTGATATAGTCCCACGCCGCGTCGCGCACTTCAGGATCCTCGATGGTGGAGTTGATACCGTACATCGTGGCATTGATCTCGGAGTGCGATTGCCCCGAGGGCCCCTTGGGCACCGGGGCGAGGCCGACCTGATTGGGGTTGACCTGAGCGATGTACTCATCGCGCAGGTACTGGAACATCATGCCGATCTTGCCCCGCTCCCAGCCGCGGCTGGTGGCGGGATCGCCGTCGACGACGACCTCATAGAGGCGCTTTTCTTCCTTGGCCTCGGCCATCGTGTGGATCCGGCCGCATTTGGGGCAGCGGGCCTGGTCCTGGCCGCGCTCGAAGACCACCGGCTCGTCGTCGTCCGGGCAGCGGGTCCACTTGCCGCGCCGGAGCTTCCAGTAGTAGTCCACCGCCGCCACCGCACCCTCGTCGTCATACGCCGCCCGCCAGTCGCCGGTCTCGTCCTGCACCACCGCATCGCTCCCGGCGGACCACAGAAAGCTCATGAAGTTCCACGCCGCGCTGCTTTTGGTGTACATCCCCAGGCCGTAGATGCCCTCCTCGGGCCGGGTGATGCGCAGGGCGTAGTCATACATCTCGTCCCAGTTCTCGGGGGGCTTGGAGGGGTTAAGGCCGGCGCGCTTGTAGAGGTCCTTGCGGTACTGCAGGGCCATGACCACGATGCCGTAGGGGATGGACCAGGTGTGCTCCTGCCCGTCGGGCCCCTTGCGCCGGATCACCTCCCAGACCTGTGGCGGGATCAGCTTGTCGAGGTCCTCTTCCTTCTCCCATTCGGCCACGTAGTCGTCCAGTGGATGCAGGAATTGCTGGGAGATATAGGTCTCGGACTGGCGGAAGTTGACGTACAAGACTTCCGGGGCCACGCCGCCGGCCATGGCCATCAGCGGCCCGGAGTCCATGGACCCGATCCCCTCGACCACGAGACCCTCGAAGGGGAGAAGCTCCACATTGGGGTGGGCCTCGCGGTAGGCATCGGCGATGGCCAGGATGGCCTTCTGGTCGGGGGTCACCGCCAGGTCACGGGTGGGGAGGAACTGCACCTTGAGACTGATCTTCTTGGCTGAGGCCTGCCCAGAGCACAAGAGCGCACAAGCGCATAGGACAAGCACCATGCGGGGGGTGGTGCGGCGTAACACGAAGTGCCTCCTACGGGAAAAGCGAAGGGGATGTATGGTCCACACAATGCGGCTTTGGCAGTATAACACTGGAAAGGAAGGGGGGCAAGGACGGGAGGCGGAGAGGCGGAGAGGCAGGCCGTTGCCGGGCTGGAAGTGCGAGCGTGGCGCTCGCATGTCGTCGCCGCCGGCCGCTCGCCTCCGTGCCCGCGGGGCTCTGACCCGCACGGGAGGCGCCCGGCGGCGGCACCGCCCTACTGCACCACATGCACATACACGGGGATCTTCACCGCCTCCTCCAGCGGCACATCGGTCTTGACCAGCACCTCGCCTTCGAAGACTCCGGGCTTGTCCGTGGGGACGACGACATCCAGCCGATAGCCGCCCTCCGTCTCGGTCTGGGTGACCGTGATGCGCGGGTCGCCGGGCGCGACCTGTAGCAGCCTGAACGGCGCCCCGGAGCGGGAGGTGAGGTTGATGGAGGCGGCCGGTTTGTCCCCGGGCTTGGCGAAACCAAAGAAGGCGGAGGGCGGCTGGAGGTCAAGGTCGGGCACCACGGTGCCCCTGATGGGGATGGTGATGAGCGGCCGGTCCTTGTGGGTTGTGCGGATAGAGAGTTCGTCGGCGAACTCGCCCACGAGGGTGCCGGGCTGCAGGGAGACGGTGATCCGCCAGCTCTTCCTCTCGTCGTCGCCAATCTTGGGCTCGCCAACCGCGAGACCCAGCTCCTGCCCCCTGCAGGACACCTCGCCAAGGTCCATCTCGGGCGGGCCGCTCACCACGATGGCCGATGACAGCGTATCTGTCTTGGCGCCCACCATGTCCAGTCGGTCCGGGTAGACGCGCAGATCATGGGGCACCTTGCCGTGGATGGTGACGAAGGCGATGGGTTGCGTGAGGTCGTTGGTCACGAGTTTCAGGGACCTCATCACGCTGCCCGAACGGTTGATGGTCAGCTTGACGGCGAGCTCCGTTGACTCGCCGGGCGCAAGCGTGGCCTTCCCGATGGTGGCAGGAAGCGAGCCACAGCTACCGGACTGGAGCGCGATGGCCAGCTCCTGGTCGCCAGCGTTTGTCACCCCGAAGCTGTGCTCGACTACCTGCCCCACCCCGACGATGCCGAAACGGTGATGGAAGCCGTCGAGCCGCAACTTGGCGCCGCCGGCATCCTCCTCGGTCTGCCGCAGAATGAGAGCGTGCCCCGAGTAGCGCTCTTCCACTTCCTCGCGCGGGACGACGATGACGCGTCCGCTATCGAGCAGTTGCACCCACTCGGGCGACGCGCGCGCCATGACGAGGAAGTGGTCGGGATCCTTGAAGTGGATGATCTTGGGGCCGCCTACCTCGCAGAGCGCATCTAGATGCGCCCGCACCCCGCGCAGCGCGACGCCAAGCGACGCGGCGGCGTTGCTGACGGCGGCCATTGACGCTGGTCCCTGCCAGGCCGCGATGATCTCTTCTCGGTCACCCTTGTCCACGGGGTGGCTGAGGAGGTCACACATGTCAAGCACGCTTGCCACGCCGCAACTGGCCTGCTCCCCTTCGGCCGACACAGCCGGAAGCGCTGAACCGCACCCTATCAGAACACAGATCAGAATGGTCGTCCGCCGCATCTTTGCCCCTCGTACCGCATGCTGCGGCGCCCCAGACGGGCACACGCGACTGAGCCTAGCGCGCCCGGTATTCCGGCGTGTCAGGCAGTGGCGCGGGCTGTGCAGAAGCGTGGGGCCCTTCCGGGCACCGTGTCTGGCTCTCAGGCCGTGCTCGAGTCTGCCGTCAGGGCGCCGAGCATGCGCGACGCCGCATACTGCGGCCACGTCGTGCACGGGCGGCGTTGGGGCCATCGGCTGCGCTCAGCGATTGCGTCGATGGGCCCCGAGGATCTGAACGGATGCCGTCACCATGGCGGCGGACGAGGCCATTGTCCTACGTCCCGCCCTGCCAGCCGGCGGAAGCCGACGCAGCCAACCTCCCGTCCTGCAAGGCGTTCATCACCAGGTACTTGCAGGGACTCTCGTCACACGTGCTGGTCCACCAAGTCTTCGTCTCGGAGAGAACGATGCGCGACGTGCAGACCAGGAAGGTGTGCCATGTGTCTTCGGGCACCAGGCACTGGACGTCCTCCACGACGTACTCCCTGCAGCACCAAGCAGTGGTCTGGGGGACCTCCCCGAGGCCCATCACAAGCGGCTCCACCGTGCAGCCGTCCTGGATCACGATGCCGCCGAGGGTGACACAGTGGCGGCCCGGCTCGGGGAACCGGGAGGTTCAGCGGTTCCCATCATGCACCTGGCACGTGTTCTCGCAACAACCCGCTGTCTCGCAGCACAGAAATGGGTTGGGCATCGCGCCACCGGTGATGCATCGCATATCTTTGTCGCTCAGGCCCTCGAGCTCAGCAGCGGCTGCGTAGCCGGAGGCCACGGTCAACAGTGCACCGCACAGCAGCAGACGGAGTGTCATGGCCATCACCTCGTGTCGAACGGCAGATTGTGGAGACGTGCACCTGCCTTACTTGTCCGAAATACTGAAGTCGTCCCTACCGTGCAGCGACTTGGCGACTCGCTTCGCGTACCCCAGCACGTCATCACCAATGGTCTCAACTCGATCCCATCCAGTGCTGCCGGCCTGCAGTATCTCGGTGCCGGCAGGAGGAAACGTGTCGAGCGTGAACACCGCGGCCTGGTCACTCAGGTCAGTAGTGAAACTGCGCATCTCCAGTGAGTACGTATCGCGCCACACCCGGGTACCGTCGTCGGCCGGCACATGAACCCGGAGCGTGCCTTGCTTGGGGAGCCAGCCGCCCGCGGTGCCGATGCGCTCGTAGTCGGCGAGGAGAAGCTCCATGACTGGCTGCAAGGGGCCGCCCTCGTCTCCATAGGCCAACAGTACCTTCCGCAGCCGGAAACCCTCATCCTGGTCGACCCAGAACGTCCACCGCTCCCTTCCGCGCCTCCCGGCGAGAACCCAGCTTTGCGCCCTTCCTGTCTGGTTAGCGCCGTCCTGTGGGGCAAGCTGCGCGCCTGAGGCGCGCAGCAGCTCGCCGATACGGTCTGCGCCGAAGCACCTTCCGAGCATCGTGGGCATCAGCAATGCGTCGTTCCCAGGCCACAGGTGCCAGATCGCGTCGAGGTACAGCATCTGGGGGGACGGCGTGATCAGGCAGCGGGATGCTTCGCCGACGTACAGGAACGCCCTCTGGCCGTCGTATGCGTGCGTGGTGGAGGTCCAGAGCCGCCCCTCCTTCGCCAGGGGGAGCACGGTCTCGACGTCCTGTCTGAACCGGACACCGTCGAACGCCCATGAGACAACCCAGACGGACGCGGCAGGTCTGGTGACAACGGCCGACGCGACGCTGCCGTCCGCGGACATCTCAACGGCTGCTTCGTCGGGGGCCCGGAATGCACTGGATACCAGCCTCTTCACGACATAGATGCCTCGGCCCCTTGGCACCAGCGACTCGTTGTACTCCAGCCCCGCGATGATGGTGCCGACCGTGTCCGAGTCCGCGTCGCCGGCCCACGCGGCTCCGTGGCCGAAGGCACTGAGTAGCACCACCAGACCCGCTAGCAGTGAGGCGCCGTGGGGCAAGGGACGCTGGGCGCTCAGACGCGGATCGGGCTGGACCGGCAGTCTCTCCCTGTGCGCTATAGCCATGCTTGCCCCCTCGTGCTGGCCCGATCGTGGGCCTATCTGTGCCGTCCCGTCTGGTCAGCCAGGTCCGGGAAGGGCTAACCCGGGCTCGCGAGAACGTGCGCATAGACCGGAACCCGCAGTTCGCGCTCCCCCGGCTTGTCGGTCGGGACCGTTACAGTGCCGCGGAGCACGCCCGGGCCCAGCGGCGCGAGCACCACCGTGATGCGCCAGCCATTGTCGGTGTGCGCTGGCTCGCCCACCTCGATTCCGCCTGTGTCGCTCCGTGCCCCCTCCACGGTGAACGGGGGCGGCACCCTCACCGTCACCTCCTGTCGCGGCCGGTCACCAGCGTCTACGAAGCCGAAGAAGAAGTGCTGTGGGGCCACGGCGACAGACGGCATCCCTGTCACCGCCACGGGCACGCGCACCTGGCCCTGCCCCGCGTCGGTGCTGGCGACGATATCCGCCGCAGGGCTCCCGGTGGGTTCCCCGACGAGGCTGACGCGATACCGGAAGTGTGTCACTCGGTCATGCTTCTCGGGCTCGCCCTCCGGCTCTACCGCCAACCAGCCGGCTGTCGGGCGCACCAGTGGCGCCGCGCACCATGAGATGGCCATCAGCTCCGCCGTGCCCCCGCCCGCCCTGATAGCTACGGCCCGGGGGTACACTCTCACAGGCTCCGTCTCCCATCGTGCAAGCTCGACAAGCAGCCGCTTCGCCGAGCGGGTGGTACCCGCCAACTGGGCGGCAGTGCCCGGGTCCCGGGGCGCACCGGCTATCTTGAGGGCCTGGCAGAGCCATTCGCGCGCCCTCCGTCCGTCTCGCGCCGCCAAGCGATCTTGCGCCACGGAAAGACACGCGACCGCCTGCGCTACCACGCCATACGCCCCGCCCGCAAGCTCCGTGAGCATTGCATCCGCCTCCGCCGCGCTGCCCTTGCCCTGCAGCACTGCGCTCAAGTCCAGCATCGCCACCGCCTTCCCCCACCCCGCCGTTGAGGCGATGGCCTTCCGGTATGCTGCCTCCGCCTCCTCCGTCCTCCCCATCTCCCTCAGCAGCCGGGCCGCCTCCACGAGGCCCTCGCCTCGCACGTCGTACGCATTCTCCCTGGTCGGCGCTCCCCACTCGGCGCAGTGCTTGAACCACTCTACGGCGCTCTCCGACTCGCCCCGGTGCTTGTAGCACTGGGCGATGCGGTAGGCGATCAGGCCATTGGTCACGCGGGGGCCTCCGGGCTCGCCGGTCTCCAGCCGGGTGAGGATCTCCTTGAGGCACTTCTCGGCGCCCTCCGTCTCCCCCGGATAGAGCTGCATCTCCGCCAGGATGAACAGTTGCGGGATGGGAAGCGTGGCGGTACCTGCATCCGCCAACCCCAGGGCGTCTCGGGTGCCGTGCCACACCGGACGGGTGCGCTCGGGGGACTCGCCCTCCTGTGGGTACTCTCGCCGGAACTGGGCCCACACGGCGCACATGTCTTCGAAGGTCAGTCTCTCCTGGAGGATACGGTCCTTCCACTCTTCGGCGCTGAGGCCGCCGGCGCCCGCCAGGGCCACCAGGGCGTTGCGCCGCGCAGCATTGAGGGCGCCGATGGCGACCACATCGGGTAGGAGGTCTGCGGTACCGAGGTCAACTCGCGCATATTCCCCGGCCGGGCGAGTCGCCCCCGGAGCCGGAGCCGCGCCCGCACGTACGCCGCCCAACGCGATGGGCTTCCGGCTCAGGGCAACCGGTGGGGCGGTGTTCTGCCTTGCCGCCGGTGTCGCCGTGGCGGCGCGCCCGAGCGTGACTTGCTCCGGGCTCGTGACCTGCAGTTGCGACCAGTCGACCTCGACACACTGCAGCATCAGCCGGACGGTGTGGGGCAGGTCATCCACGTCCGCCGCCAGAGCCCGCCCACACACCGGCCCCGTCAGGGACACCGCCGCCAGCGCAATCCCAACGCTCACTCGCCAAAGTCCGCCTGTCACGTCCGTACCTCCTGTCGGTGCGTGCATCTGTTCCAGGCCGTCACGCCGTGGCCGTGCGGGGAGCGCGGGTCGTTTGCGCGGTGGGACCCTATCCGGCCCACGGTCGCCACATTCTGAACGCCAAAGAGCGACCCACGCCACCGGCCAGCGTCGCTTCACCCCCCCCGACCCCGCCTCTCGGCGTCTCTTCGAGCCGCTTGTACTCCGCCAAACGGCAGGCGGAGACGGGAGGAGGGGGGAGAACGGCGCAACGGCCCCCGTTCCGGGCGCGGCAATGGCCAAATGTGGCTCCACAGCGTTCCTGCACAATGTGAGTTCCCAGCCCGACTCGGCGAGCCGCAGGGCTCGCCGCCTGGCCGTCAGTTCGTCGCCCCGCAGACCTCTGAGCCCAACCTCGTCAGTGTGAGCCGAGCCCTCGCCCGCGCGGTCCTCACGGACCACGCGAACGACTGGGGAAGGGGGGAGGGATGGCTCGATTCCACCGGCTCACGCCGATGGCAAGCCTATGCCGCCCCTTCGGGGCTGTACGTCACCGGCCATACGGCGACGGCGAGTCGGGCCGGCGCCTCTTGCGCGCGCCGCTAAAAGTCCAGCAGCGGATTGGCCCCCTCGCCGGTCTTGGAGTATGTCACGAACTGATTGGCCCGCACCAGACGCAGGTCCTTGGCCTTGAAGCACCGCGCGATATCGTCGATGCATGCCGGCGATCTTCTCGGCGTCGCCCGCCGAGCCCAGGCGGAGGGTGGCCACCTCCAGCGCCTGGTCCACCTTGCCGTGGTACAGGAGGGCCACCACCCACAGGTGCTCGTCGCGGCGGCAGTTGTCCCAAACCTGCTTCCATTGCTCCTCGGAGAGCGCCTCGGGCCAGGGCACCTCCTGCAGGGGGTTTTCGGCCTCGGCATCTTCCTGTGCGGCCAGGAACTGGTTGGCCTTGAACACCTCGGCGTTCCCCACGAACGACTTCACCACAAGCTCGACGACCTTCTCCACCTCGACATCGGCGAACTTGCAGCACGCGTAGGCGCCCTTGGCCGCCGACTGCATTTCACGTCTCTTCCCCGCCCCCTGCAACGCGGGGATGACCCGCCGGTGGAACTCCCAACTGTCGAGCACCTCGGGAGTGCCGATGATCGCCTCCTGCAGCGCCTTGAGCGCGGCTTGTTTGTCGCCCAGCTTCATGTGGGCATCGTACCGGTAGGCCGGGATCCAGTGGGCGTCCCGGCTGGGGATCTGCTTGCCGTACTGGGCCATTGCCTCATCCAGGAACTCCAGGGCCTCCTTGGGCTTGCCCAGGGCGTACAGCAGGATAGCGAATTTGCGGCGTACCCCCTGGCTGGCCAGGTACGTGCTTCCGTACTCCCGCAGGGCCTGCTCGGTGAGCTCGAGGGCCTTGTCGTACTGCTTGTTCTCCATGTACACGGAGCCGATGTTGAGCAGGGCCTGCCCGGCGTAGAGGCCGCCGGGGTAGGCGTCGATGACATCCTCCTTGTAGATGCGGGCCACCTCTTCGGGCGGCTTGCCCTTGGCCTTCTCCTGGGCGGCGAACAGGGCCGCCTGGCCGGGCGGGATGTCGGCGGCTGCGGCGGTGCCTGCCACCAGTAGCATGAGTGCAGCGATCAGGAGCGGGGCGGGTCTCATGGCGTATGCCTCCTCCGACCGGGCGATGACGGGACATGGGTCAGTAGACGCCGAAGATGTGCAACGAGACGGCGGTGAGGTAGGCCCCGAGCAGGACGAACAGGCCCGCCGTTGCCGGCTTGACCGACGCCAACCTCTCCCGAGCCAGACGGGCTATGGCGGTCGTACTCATGCCGGCATACACGGCCCCGGTGAGAAGCACGATGGGCAGCGTGAACATCGCCACATACAGCACGAGGTACGACAGGCCCCTGGCCCTAACCAGCCCCGCACTCCACATGTACATCAGTGTCGGCAGGTAGATCTGGCCGGTGCAGAAGAGCTCCAGAATCGAGATGATGACCCCTGCCGCCAGGGCGAGCGCGACCATCCCTCGGCCGCCGTTGATGCGGCGGAGCACGCCGTGCGCAGCCACAGACAGCGTCCGCGGCAGCTTCAGGCGCACCTCCCGCGCGCTTCCGCGCGCAGCGGCCCTGTAGTCACATTATGCATGAATGTGGCGGAGGTGTCTGGAGGCAGTCCCTGGCGCGCCCCCTGGCCGCCTCGGGCGACTTGGCTGCGCGGGGATCGTAGCAGAACGTGACCAATACGGGGCGGCCGGCGTCGATGGCGGACGTCAACTGGGAGAAGGTCGCGGGGCTCTTCGCGTCGGCGGGCCTGGTGCAGCTCTCGGTCGGGGAGATCGCAGCGCCCCGGGCCTTGACCATCTTGGCCAGGCCCTCGGCCGGCGGCCACGTGACGCTGTCGGGGTTGCTGCAGTCGCCACACTGCCGCGTGTAGACCCACGCGGTCGCCACCAGCGTCTTGTCGCTCTCGTTGCTGCGGCCCAGCCCGTAGTGCTTGACGAGCCAGGCCGCCGCTGTGGCATGGGAATTCCGGAACAGCTTCAGTGCGGGAGTAGGAGAGGGCAGCAATCGGGCATCGGGGGCCGCTGTGGCCACGACGGCAACGGCGACGACGCCCAGGCAGAAGAACTGCGTCCGCGCGCCCCCCCGGGCGGAATGGGGCCGGACACTGCACGGGGCCCGTCTCGTGTGCGATTGGGCGGAGCTTCGGAGCCTCACCTGCGCGGCACCCCCATAGGAGGAGATAGCACGCATGCGACCACCGTCCGCGGCACGAGAGGTATGATAGCCAGAATCACAGGAAGAGTCAAGGATAAATGGCGGAAAATACGCGATTTGAACTTATACAGATTCTGAAGGTATTCAGAGTCAAATATGCGCTTTTTTCATGTAGCAACGACTGCCGTTTGCGGGCGAACACGCTCACAGCTCAGTTCCTCTGCACTAACACGGCAACGCGTACGGGGGCTTTGGGGACCGAGCGCTGTGTGCGGGGTAGAGTGCGTCAAACGTCCGCGGGATCGTCCCACACCTCGCACGCCGCCGTGGCCAGCGTTCCGAAGGCCTCCGGAGCGACGTGGGCCACGCGGCCCTCGTAGCCCTGGGCCTCCGGGAGGTAGGCCTCGGGAACCGGGATGTAGCTTGCGGTGTAGTCGCAGTTCTCGGCGCAGATCACCCGCTGATTCATGTAGTGCCCCCGGATGGCGTGGTCCAGCTCCAGGAAGCACTCGCCCGGTAGGGCGAAGAGCAACACATCTCCCCACGCCAGGCTTGTCACCTGCGCGGGCAGGAAGTCGCCCTGCGCGTGGCGGCGGCAATGCAGGCGGCAGAGGGCATTGAGCAGCGGGCCGCCACCGGGCATGCTCTCGCCCCGCTCCTTGGCCGCCCTGTATGTCGCTATGCCCTCCTCCGCCAACTGCTCCAGTTCCTGCTCCGAGGGCAGGCTGTCGCGCAGCGGCAGGAGCACCTCCTGCGAGCGCAACCGCAGGGCGTCGCCGGCGACGGGCCGACCATCGGCAAGCGCGCAGAGGATCGCCTGTCCCATGCTGTGGCCCATGTGGAAGGCATCGCTCTGCCGGGAGCGGGTGCCGGTGTACTTGCCGGGGTTGACGTTTCCGCAGGGGCCGGTGAGGTAGATGCCGGCCGAGCCGGGGAGCGCCGCCTCCACCTCGGCCAGGGCGTAGCCCGGGAAATCGGCGGTGATGTAGGGGTCCTCGTCGCCGCCGGTGGCTGTGGGGTGGCAGCAGTAGTTGGCCAGGACGATGTCGCCTTCCTCGCGCCCGAAGCGCAGCGTCCGTACCAGCGGGTCGATGTAGCCCTCGGGGTAGGCCCGGCGCTGCTCGGAATCGTCGCGGCTGCCGCGCATGACGATGCTCCCGTCGGGGCGGCGCAGGCGACGGTTACTGGCGATGCGGCGGACATTGGCCTCCCCATAGTGCAGCACCGCGGGCCTCAGATCGGCGAGGGCCTCCGTCGCCGCCTCCACGGCGGCGGTCTGAAAGCGCGCCCAGAACTCCGGACTATAGGAGACAAGCCCGCGGGTGCGGAGAAACTCCCCGTTTTGCACCCGGATATTGGGGCTCTGGTGAGTGTGGGTGGCGTGGAGGATGACGGCCTCGAGGGGCACGCCGAGCTCCTCGGCGGCCACCTGGGCGAGTATCGTC
>CAYRFY010000131.1:0-6179 GCA_964423635.1 uncultured Armatimonadia bacterium
CCCGCTTTCCCTCTCCTTCGCGATACAACCGCTCTGGAGAGGGCAACGACGAACGTCCAACGGCAGACGGCTAACGGCCGGCGGGACAGGAGAGCCTGTCGGCTAAGTCAATTGGGCCGCCTACGTGTCTCGTTGCCATAGCTCGGAACGCGTAGGATGAGTGTCGTCATGGTCTCCCAAACGTGTTACCGCCGCATTGATGACGCGCTTATCCACGGGACGTCACTCGCCCGCGCGTGTCCGAGGGTCCGAAGGGACTTTGTCGACAGGCTCAGGAGCCCCGCCGGCACGGTGGCTCTCAGCAATGTGTGCCTACGGCCTGGCTGGTGCTGGGCCAGCGGCGGCGGGTCCCCCGGGGCGGGACCCGCCCCACGGAGTGCGTTGCCGCCCGCTCTACCAACGGCACAGGACAACGGCCCCCTACCACCGGAAGAACCGGTACGGGTCGTCCCACTCCTGGGGCTGGTCGACGTAGAGCCCCTCGCTCCAGCGCCCTACGTTCCTCGGCGGTGCGATGGGCTGGACGGTGATGTCCGAAAGCCACAGCGTCCCTATGTTGCCGTGCCAGATCTGCAGGCGCGTCTTCTCCTCCGCCGTCCCACTCGATTGCACCAGGAAGCGGTAGTCGCGCCAATCCGGCTCGGGTGAGAAATGCTGGTACTCGATGAGCGAGGTCCAGCCCTCGGTGTTCTGGATGGCGAAGGTCACCCGTTTGCCCTCGAGACCCTCACCTTTGGCGCGGAAGCCCACGCGGTACCACCGGCCCGCCTGCATCGGCACTCCATGCTGGGCCAGCATGACACTGCCCTCTTTCTTCTCGCCATAGCCGGGAAGCGCTATGCGCACGGCCCACCCGTCCCCAATCGCCTCCCGGGTGCACGAGCCCTGCGGGGACCCCGAGGAGAATTGCCACTCGTCGGGCATGCCGTCCTCGTCGGCGTCGGCCGACAGGTCGCCGTTGCGCACGACGGACGGTCCGGGCCTTTCGCCCTCCTCGCCCACGGGTGTGGAAAGGCGGGACAGCAGAGGGTTAGCTCCGGCCACGCCCATATTGGCCAGCAGGCGTGTGAGTAGGAACGACCAGCGCCGGTAGGTCTTGCGGACATTGTACTGCTCCATGCAGGTGAAGAACCAGGGCTTGTCACCCGCCTCGAAGCCGGGATTGGTCATCAGGCTCTTGGGCCCTTCGGCACCCGCCTGCCACGGCACGTAGTCCCCCTCGTAGAGCCGGAACGCATCCACGCGGAATCGCGCCCCGTCTTGAGCTGCGGCCAGGTACGCCTGCCAGCCCTCGGGGAAGGGCGTCTCGCACTTGAACGAGACATGCACATCGGTCCACTCGTCGGCGGGCACGGTGACATCCGGTGCCTTTGCCGCGCGGTCCCAGGGCCTGCCGGCCCGCTCCACCTCGAGATGCACCGCCAGCGGCGCGCCGAGGGGCCTCACCAGTGCGGCCACAGTGTAGGTCTTGCCCACCTCCGGCTTGAGGTCCACCCGCTGGCCGAACTGGCAGCCCGTTTCGGTGCAGGTGCCCATCGCGATCAGGGCGCTCTGCGTTCCCTCGGCCGCCTCGTCGCCATCCACCGAGAAGGATGCCACGGCGCCTCTGGCGGCGGTGAGGTGGTAGGGGACGAGCTGGCAGATCACCACGTTGGTCTCCGGGACCTTGGCGAGCACCCCGTTGCCGATGACGTCGGCTCCGGAGGTGACCAGCGGCAGCTCGCGCGGGGCGCGGCAGTGCACGTCGGCGGGGCTCACACCGGCGAAGGGCGAGCCGACTCCGGCCGGCTCGAAGAACGCGTTGATATGCTCGGCCGGCGCCATCCCGATCTTCGTCGGGAGGAAGGCATTGGCCTGCGCCTCGTCCAGGCCGAGGGCCAGGGCATGGCCGCCGGCCTTGAGGAAGGCCGCGACATTCGCATTGCCCGCCAGGCCTTCGCCGCCACCCGGCCCGACCACCAGCACCCGATCGACGCTCAGCTCGCCGCCCTCATAGTCCTCCACCGCGATACCGGCCCACTGCAGGTGCGCCTTGCCCTGCGGCTCGCCGATATATGCCGCCTGTCGCACGGGGGCCGGCTTCCACTCCGAGACGTAGCGGAGCATGTTGCGCAGCAGCCTGTCCGCCGCGGGATCGGCCTCGGTCCGGCCGGTGACGTCCATCTGGCACAGCAGCACCATCCCGCGGCCCTCACGGACCTCCACAAGCGGGCTGTACTGGAGGCTGAAGCCGCCGTCAGCGATGGGCAGAAAGTCGCCGCAGGCGGGCTTTTCGATAAGCACCGAGGCCACATTGCCGCGATTGCCGGCGCGCCAGACGTGGGGCACCTGCAGGCCGCACCATTCCACCGTGGGTGCGCCACTCCAGCGCGCAGAGGCCTCGTACTTCAGCCGCGACGGGGTGAGGGTGGCCTCTCCGCGCCAGTCACGGAGGGTCTCGGCGTCGAGCCCGGCCAGCAGAGGGTGATCCGGTATGCGAGGGAATGCCTGACGGAGGCCGTACTCCGTGGCGCGGAGTCCCAGGCGCTGCGTGAGCGCCTCGGCGGTCTGCTCGAGCACGATCACCTTGAGCCCTTCGCGCACGCGGCCGATGTCCGGCGCGGCGCCGTCGGCAGTCAGGGCCCCCTTGCCGATGATGAGCGTGTCGAAGGCCGCCGGGTCGGCATCTGCCTGTACCGTCCGGCACGAGACGCCCATCTCGGCCAGCAGCTTGGTCGTCTCGCCAAGGGGGTCGAACAGGGCGATGCTGTTTGAGCCCTCGACGGGCGCAGCTTCAGGCAGCACGCGGATGGCGAAGCCGTCGCTCTGCTTCTCGCCCGTGTCGAAGGTCACCGTGGCGGTCAGCTCGTACGCGCCGGGCCTGAGGTCCTCTGGGAGTATGATGCTGATGGGCAGACGCTCCTGCTGCCCGGTCTGGACGACCGCCTGTGCGGTGCCCAACAGCGGCTCCGGGAGATCCAGCCTCCACGAGCAGTCGGCCGTCACCGGCACTCGGGAGTTATTGATGACGATGAGCTGCTTATCCACCGTCTCACCGGGGGTGAAGAGGTGGTCCTTGGAGGTGAAGGCCCCGGGCTTGCCGGCGATGTACGCAAGCAGCGGGATGTTGTTGCGCAGGAGCGACTGGGCCGCAGGGGTGGCGATCCAGTCCGCGCGCTCGTAGGCCAGGTCGACCCGCTTGTAGCGGCCCTCGATGTAGTCGGGACTGAAGCCCGGTCGCTGGATGGCCGCCCAGTCCACCGGCAGCTCTTCTCGGGCATCCGCCAGATCCTCGCGGGGTTTCCAGTAGTGCCCCCACTCCCACGGCGAGTTGGCCGACATGCCCCACGTGCGGAAGGCGCGCCAGTTGTCGGTGAGGTACGCCGCCGTCACCGGATAGCGCTCATCGAAGATGCGGGAGCCCACATCATTGGGGTAGTCCCAGCGGTGCCACAGCTTGCCCTGTCGGAATTGCTGGGCCTCCCAGCGGATGTTGGTCTTCTCCGCCTCGGTGGTCTGGAAGGCGGCGTCTCCCAGGAACTGGGAGTTCCACTCGGACAGGGAGAAGTCCCACGGCACCACGGCGCTGCCGAAGGCCCGTCCTCCCCGGTACCAGCCGCGGTACAGGGTCCAGTCCCAGGTGCAGGGCACCATGTACTCGCAGGTGAACACCGGCCTAACCCCCACCGTGGCCCAGTGCTCGAACCAATCGGAGAGCTCCTGGATGGGGGCGAAGTTGGTGTAGAAGTTCATGGTGTGCATCGAGCTGAGATTGCCCGAAGAGTGGTGGTAGATGATCCTTCCCGAGTCCATCTTGGCCACGATGGCCTCGGCCCGCAGCGCCAGCCTGGAGTTGTTCAGCGCCCAGGTCTCCCGAGGATCGGCGACCCCGTCGATGAGGTCCGGGTTCATGTCCTCCGTGTAACCGGTGGCATTGTGACTCATGGAGTAGAAGACCACGGAGGGGTGGTTGCCCGCGGCCCGCACGTAGAACGCGGCGTGTCCCGCGTAGCCGTTGGTCTGGTCGGCATCAACGGCCTTCCAGTCGTACTGCCCGAAGTGAGGCTGGGACAGCGCCACCAGCATCCCCACGTCGTCCGCGGCCCTGAGAATCTCCTCGAAACTCAGGTGAGTCCCCGGCTCGCAGCCGTAGTTGTGGGTGTAGACGAAGTTGATGCCGAAGCTCTTGAGGCGCTCGAAGCTCTCCCGGGCCCCGTCGTAGCCGGCCCAGGCGGCTCCCACCTGCGCATTGTCCACGGGTACCGAACTCAGGTAGATCCGGCTCCCGTTGAGGTAGAAGTCGCGGCCTTCGATCCAGAACTCGCGGAACCCGAAGCGTTGCGGGGAAGCGGTGTCCAGCACGGCGCCGGCGGCATCCCGGAGCGTCACGGCGACGGTGTATTGGTTCCGCGGGGTGTGCAGGTCCCACAGCTTGTCGGGCAGCCACCCATCTGAGAAGCTGAAACGCCCGTCTACTACGTCGGCGGCTCCGAACGCCGGGCCGGTGACCTCCTTGACCATCTGATCGCCGTCGTAGATGCGGCCTACGAGCGTGTAGCGGCCATCTGCTTGAAGGTTACTCAGGGCGGCGGTGACCGTGACCTCGCCCTTGCGCACCGAGGTGCCCACGGTCACGTCGCCGACCTGCGGCCCGGTGGGTGTGCTTTGCAGGTATACATCGCCACACAGGCCGCGGCGGGCCACCCGGCCCTCGACCTGCCTGGCCGAAGCGGTGTCCCCGAAGGACAGCATCACGCTCTTGAGGGGTATCGACACGACAATGAGGCTCAGCACGTGCCTGCCGCCGGGCCGGCAGGCGGCGGTGAGGTCCACCTCGCCGGCGGGGAAGCGCATGTCACCGACTTTCGTCCCGTCCAGGTAGACCGCCGCATAGGAGTTGAGGTAGTCGGCGGAGACGGCGATGCGGCGGCCGGCCCAGTCGGCGGGGACGGCGATCTCCCGCTGGTACCAGGCGGCCCCGACGGCCGCCAGATCGATCTCCTGCCAGCCTGGGTGGGCGAAGAGCGTCTGGCAATCCTTCTGCATGTAGTCGGTGATACCCGGCCAGCAGCCGGGAACCTTGAAATGGCCCCAGTTGCCGTCAGGTACTGCCTCGGCTCCCTCGGCCGCCGGCTGCCAGCGCCAGAGCCCGTTGATGCAGATACGCTCGCGGGTCGGCGTCTTCTCCCGATAGGCCCTTTCCATGTCCCACACCGCCTCCACGCCGGTGGGCAGTGGCGCCACGGGTTGCGCCCGACACCCCCACTGCCCGGCCATCGTGGCGACCAACAGCGCGCCCAACACTCCCTGCAGTCGATCCATGCCATCCGCCTCCGATCCCCTGTGCCGTCTGACGATCGCGCGCAAAGCGGCCTGGTGGCAACGGCGCCGCCGCTGGACGGCGGGGATTTCGCCGTACCAGGGGCTCAAGCCTTCCGGCCACGGCGGACGGGCCTGCGATGCGCAAGGCACGCGTCGAGCCGGTCGGGCACCTGTCTGGCAGGGAGCGATGGCGGAGGAGGCGCGATCGGCAAGGCGGCCTTCGGCGGGGACGGCGGCGCAAGGCCGGAGAGTGGCGTCGTGCGCGGCACACCACAAATCCGCGGGCACAAAGACAGGTCCGGAGCGCCTGGCGACGCTCCGGACCTGTGATACGGGGTGATAGCTGAGCGGATCAGTTGGTCGGGACTACTCGGGGACGGTGGTCTCCGGCCGGAAGTACGCCGTGGTGTCCGTGGACCAGTTGTTGAAGTCCCGATAGTAGACGGACCCGTTCTTGTACCACTTGGCATGGCCGTCGGCCATCAGCATGTTGGCCCCATCGTTGTGGATGTTGCCGCCGTTGTCCTCGCCGGTGTAGATGTAGTGGTAGATTGCGGTCTCGCCGCGCTCTCCCAGCAGTCCCTTGCTGGCGGGCTGGACGACGGAGCCCTCTTTGCAGGGGTAGGACCAGGCGCCGAAGTAGTAGTTGTACGTGTAGGAGTGGGCGGGAGAGCCACCGAGCGTGCACGACTTGGACGGGCATTCCATGAGTTGATGGTTCTTGGTGTAGGGGTAGACGAGGTCTTCCCAGCCGCGGAAGAACCCGGCGAGGGTGCCGTTGCTGACGTAATAGCGGCCGTCGGTTGAGTTGGTGTCGTTGAGGTACGGAAACACGCCGTCATAGTCCTGCACGTACATAAGCATGGCCAGCCCGAGCT
>CAYRFY010000131.1:6189-14747 GCA_964423635.1 uncultured Armatimonadia bacterium
GTTACTCAGGCACGAGGCCTGTCTCGCCTTCTCACGGGCTCTGGCGAAGACCGGGAATAGAATGGCGGCCAGGATGGCGATGATCGCGATGACGACCAGCAACTCGATGAGCGTGAAACCACGTCTGCGCATGATACGACCTCCTTTTGCTTGTGTAAGTATAACCTAATTTCATTGTAGCTCAATGGCATCGCGCAGGGGGGACTGAATTGGTAAGAACTCCGCAAGTTTGGCGCCCGTCGGGTCTGCGGCATCGGTCATACCAAGACCGTAGGCAGGGAACCGGCCAGCGCCGTCGTCTTGCCTCCTTCCCTCCCCGCATGTTTGCTCTGCGATCAGGGGGCATATGGAAATGAAGCCTCGTTATACTCAGTAGTATTGACGTGCCTGGTACCGTTTCCGTTCGCATCATTGATCCAGCTCGCCGGGAACGTGGCTATGGACACGACCCATCGCCTCGCTACAAGTATATGCGGGGGGGAGGCGACGTGAGTTGGCGCCTGCCCCAAACCTGCACAATGTGAGTGGAAAGCCCGATCCGCAGGGCGGGACTCCGGCGAACGGCTGGGGAGAGTCACTCTCCCGACGCATCGCTATGTCCATCACAGGCGCGGGGAGTGTCGTTTCCGCGCAGTGCGTGACTTGTCACGCGCAATCTGCCGCCACAACCGAGCGACCGGCGTCCCGGGCGACATCACCGCTCCTCGCGCCCTGGCGCGAATACGGGGTCCGGGGTCCGTGGCCCCGGCGGGGGGTGGGGCAGAGCCCCACGGTGTTCGCCGCTGACGTTCGCCGCTGACGTGAGACGTGCCGGGATGGCACAGGCAGTGCGGGTGGTGATGTCCTGCTGCTTGTGGAGTGCCGCCCCTCCGGGGCTCGGGTGTGCGCTGTGCCGCGGGAACAGGCTCTCACGCCCCCGCCTGTTTGTGTTTCGCCCCTGCGGGGCTAACGGCTCGGCCCACGAAACGGGAACGCCGGGCAGATACGTCTCGCGCGCTACGCGGGGTCTGAGTTTCCAGCCCGACTCGGCGGGTCCGTGACCCGCCAAAATGGCTTTGCGGCCGGACTTGTATGTGCTTGTCAATTGCAGACCTCAGGGCATCAGCACGAAAGTGCGGAATTGCGAGGGGTCCTTGCCCCCGCAGATCCCGGGTGTCAGGCCCAGCCAGTAACGCGCCGTTTCGCCGGGCTTGTCGGCATCCAGGAGCACGAAGTTGAAGCCAAAGGCCCGGCCCGGTGTGGGGCTGAGCGCGCCGGCCTGCGCCCATGGAATCGTCCACTCGTAACGGGTGATGTCACCTTCGCGCACCACCGCCAGGGGGAAGTCCACCAGCCGCCCCTGGCCACCGGGAGCTCCCGTCCACTGGAAGGTCTGCGGCCCTTCGGGGGTCAGCGCGATCCCGAACTCCAGGTCGTCGGGCCCATATCCTGTGGTGGTCTCGAACTCGCCGGGCAGGCCGTCGCTCAGGGGGTCGAACCCGATCTGAAACGAGTCATTGGCCCAGATGCTCACCCCGGTGCGCTCCTGCACGAACCTGTCGTCACGCACCTCGGCGGCGAAGTGGAAGCCGAGGTCGCTCCAGGCCACCCAGACCTTCGCGCTGAGATCGTCGATGCCGGTCCAGAGCTTGGCAGAGGGGGCATCCGGGGGCCAGAGGTGCTTCTGATCGGCCAGGGCGATGGGGTCGATGGCGGCGTACTCGGTGAGATCGCCGTCCACGGTTGGGGACGCCTGGAGCCGTCTGACCTCCATGAGCGTCGGCTCCACGGTCATCTCCACCTGCCCGTGCTCCTCGGTGGCCAGACTCAGGACAAAGCGACCCGGGGAGAAGGGGAGAGGCTCCGGGATCCGTGACAGCGGAAGGTCGATCGCCTTGGACTGGCCGGGGCCGAGGCGCACCTCGGCCGCTGACTGCGCCGGCTCCCACCCGGGAGGCGGAGAGAGCGATAGCTCGCCCGCCAGTTCCGTCCCCAGTTGGTTCCGCACGTGAACGGTAACCGCGCTTTGGTCCCGGATCTTCATTGCCAGCTTCGCCGCCGGAAGGTGGAAGGAGGCCCGGCCTAGAGCGGCTGCGAGCTGCTCGGCCGACGTGTTCTCGGCCCACAGGTACAGGGGCGCGGAGGACAAGCGCAAACTGCCCCGGGCCACCGCCGGCCTCCCCATCATGTCGGTGACGCGCAGCCCTGCGGGGAGGTCCACGGCCAGGGAAACCGGTTCGGGCAGACTCGTCCACAGCGCCGCCCGCGAGCCCTCGCCGTGGGAGAAGACGTACGCCCACAGGTCCTGGTGCAGACCGACCTTGCGCGGCTGCTCCGAACCTGCCAGGAACTGAGCCACGAAGGCGTACGCCGCCGCCCCCGGACGCGGGTTCATGTAGTCACCCTCGTACCGGAACAGGCTGTAGCTGTAGCCCCCTTCGGCCCAGCGCGTGGCGAGCTGGAACCACATGTAATAGTCCAGCTCATCCACCGAACGGGCGATGACGAAGGACCTTGCCAGGACCTCCGCCATCCGGCGGGCATGCGCGTCATCCACCGGTAGCCGGTCGTCGATCGCCCACCCCTTCTCCTCGATGGCGATACGCTTGTCCGCTCCGTACTGTCTCACGATCTCCAGGGCCTCGCGCAGCATGCCCGCGAGGTCGTTTTCCTCGGGACCGACGACGCGCAGGTCCGGGGCGAAGTAGCGCGGAGAGGCATAGGCGTCCAGCGAGAACGAATCCAGGTAGGGATGGAGCTGTTCCCAGAGCTTGCGGGCGATGGGGAAGCGCGGGTTGGCCGTGCAGTCGACGCCGCTGACTCCGATGCCGCCGATGATGCACTCGGGGTCCGCCCGCCTGGCTCCCTCCGCCCCCGCGCGGACCATCTCCACATACTCATCCAGGCCCCGCTCCCACTGGTGGTAGGCCAGGTCCACCTCGCAGCAAAAGGACCAGTGGTGCACGCGATCCCTGTACCTGGCCACCGTCGCCTCGATGAAGTCCGAGAAGGCCTCGGGCTTGTTGGTCAGGTGCCCGGAGCGTTCCTGCGCCGTGGCGCCGGGACTGGCCCAGAGGGGAACCGCGTCCGAGTGGATCCGGATCATGCCGGTGGGGAGAATCCCGAACTGCTTGTAGGCGTCCAGAGTGCGGGAGAAGCCCTCGAGGCGCCGGTCGCCCGGGGTGGGCTCGCAATCGGCCCAGGAGATGAAGAACTCGCCGGCCTGGACACCCATGCGGTGCCCCAGAGCCGCCCGGTCGGCACCCATGCCAAAGCCGGAGGCACCCATGAAGGGCTTCGGGCCGGTCGCCGGGTCGGGCAGCGCACAGAGGCCTACCGCCCGTCGGCCCGCGATCTTGCCCTCCGACATGAGCGTCACCCCGGCGGTCCAGTATCCCTGAGCCAGGACGGGAACCTCGAGGCGGTACTCACTCCTGCTGCGGCCCGCGCAACTCACGGGCTGTGTCTCGCGGTGGATCACTCTGCCCGTCCAGTCGGCCACGGCAAGCTCCAGCTCGCCCTCCTGCGGGGTGGAGAAGGCGTTGATGACCTCGACCTGGACGACGGGGCGGTCGCCGGGGGAGATGATGTTTGCCGGCGCCTCCGTGTGCGCGAAGCCCAGGTGCAGGCGGTCTCGCACATCCACGGTGATGTGGTCCAGATCGAAGCAGATCACCTCGTCATGCCCGAAGGAGAGCTTCGTCACCTGGGTGGGGTCGAAGACCTGCTCCTCCTCGCTCCTGGCGCCCCATGCATAGCGGACCTTCTCCCGCAATACCGTCACGGTGGACCAGTCCGGCCCCGGCGCGCACCAGGCGGCGTGGAAGTACACCTGGCCACAGACGAGGTACAAAGTCAGGCCACCGCCGCCCGAGGCCCTGCGCACCCGGAAAGTCAGGGCATCGATGTCTCCCTCGTGGTTCCAGACCCGATCGACCATGTTGGCCTGGGCCGAGGGGCAGTCGATCCGCAGGTACCCGTCGCCCACCGCGGCGCCGTCGCGGCGGAGCTCGAAGGTCGGCCGGATCGCGCCCCCCCAGGCATTGGCGGTCCAGGCGATGCCCTCGGTCTCGAAGGTGTCCAGGGGCAGCAGGTCCTCCGGTGTGCGGTCCGGGTCCGGAGCGGGTGCGCCTTCGGCCACCGGCTCTCCCACCGGCTCAAGGGCGACATTGTCGAACCAGACCATCCCCTCATTGGCCTTGTCGGTGCTGAGGTTGTAGCACAACTGGCGCGTCGCCTCGGGCACCTCGAACTCGCGCTCGAAGCGCTCCCAGTCGGCGGTGCTCTTGCGCCAGTCCGTCGCCAAACCGGTCTGGCCCAGCCATTTGCCGTCTTCGCCGATGAACTCCACGCCGATGCGGCCGCAGGCCGTGCCCGTCTCGTGCAGGCGCATCCAGCCGGACAGGCGCATCTTGCTACCCCATTCGGAGCGGTAGGTCAGCGTCTGCCGGGCCAGGCCACGGTTCTGCCGCCCGCTGATCCGCAGGCTGCGCTGACCGGCGCCCTGGAAGACAGCGGAGTCGGCCTCGACGGTCGACAGGCCGCTGCCCTCGGGCTCCTCGTACCATGCGTGGCCTGTCGACCAGCCCGCCGGGCGGCCATCGGCAAGCTCCTCGAAATCGGGGTTCGCCAGCAGGTTGTCCGCGACCGCGGGCAAGCAGCAGGCCGAGGCAAGCATCAGGAGTACGGTCATGCGCATGGCTGGGCGTCCTTTCGCTATGCCGGGAGGTGCCGGGACGCGGCATGGCCCGGCAGTCGTCGTGGGCCATCGTGCAGCCGGTGCCTATCTCTAGGTTCCCACCCGGGCGTCGCCTGACCTTTCCCGCCTCGCGGAGGCCCACCGTGGCCGACCGGCGGCCGCAAGGAGTGCGCTCCGTCCATGGCGAACAGCTCGCCCAGCACCGGCGCCGTTGCGGGCCGGGAGGGAGGCACAACATGCCTATCGCGCTGGAGAACGACCGTCTGTCCCTGCGCTTCAGCTCCGAGCACCACGGGGCGTTGATCTCCATCGTGGATCGGCGGTCGGGAGTTGAGTTGCTGCGGAACAGCGAAGCGCCGCGGCTGTTGTGGAAGCTGGGTCTTCGCAGAGGGGTGAGCGAGGAGCCGGAGTGGCTCACCAGCAGCCAGGCCGCGGGCTTCGAGGTAACAAAGGCGCGGGAGGAGGGTGTGGCGACTGTCGCATTGAAGTACCGGGGCTTGCCGGGGCCGGTGGAGGAGGTCACCGTGCGGGTCAGCCTGGCAGATGGGTCGGCGCTCAGCCGCTGGAGGGTGGAAGTCCGCGGGGTAGGGGAGGAGGTAGCCGTCTGCATGGTGACGTGCCCCATGATCTGCGGTCTTGTGCGCCCGGGCGACCCGGCTGCGGGCGAGACCCTCGTCGCCCCGGTGCAGGGCGAGGGTTATCTGTTTCGTGACCCATTTCCCGTCCGCGACGGCCTGCCGCTGTGCTCCGGTCCCGGTCCGGAGACCGCCGATGTGGGGGTGGGACGCGTAGGCGGGCGCTACCCGGGGGCCATCGCACTGCAGATGCTCGCTTTCTACGGCGAGAAGGCCGGACTGTACTTCGCCGCCCACGACAGCGGACAGCACCCCAAGGACCTCGTGATGGTTCCGATGCCCGACCTGGGCCTGGCGCCGGTGATGTCCCTGACGCATCTGTGCTCCGAGGTTGCGGGAGAAGACATGGCCGTGCCGTACGACGCCGTCGTGGGCGTCTTCAATGGCGATTGGTATGCGGCCGCGGACATCTACAAGGCCTGGGCGAGGGAGCAGTGGTGGTGCGAGCGGAAGCTGTGGGATCGGGACATCGCCTCGTGGCTGCGCACCGGTGTGGGCGGGGTGTTCCAGATGTCCAACTACCACATCCCCCAATTGAGGATGAACCATTCCCTGGGACAGATCGCCGACACGGTCAATGAGATCAGCGCCGCGGCCGGCGTGCCCCTGCTGTGCCTGCTGTTCAACTGGGAAGGCGGCGGGGCGTGGACGGGCCCCAAGGGCTTCTTCCCGCCCCGTGAGGGGGAGCAGGCCTTTGTCGACGCCATGGCCGGGCTACGGGCGGCCGGCAACCTCGGCTTCGTCTACATGACCGGGAACAACTGGTATCTGAAGATCGACTACGAGCCCCCGTGGGATAGCCGGCCCCAGTTCATCGAGGAAGGCGAGGCACTGGCGCTGCGCCGCCCCGACGGGGAGTACAAAGTCTCCACCTGGTACGAGGGCTGGGAGGGGGTGCAGCTTTGCCCCCGGCCGCAGGCGGCGATTGAGCTGCATGCAGCTATCCTGGAGCGATGTCTGGAGCTGGGCTGCACGGTGGTGCAGATCGACAACTTCCCCTGCAGCGGCAGCGCGGCCTGCTACAGCGAGACCCACGGCCATCCCCGGGGACACGGTCCCTGGTGGTCCGAGGCCTGTGGGCAGATGCTGCAGGAAATGCGGCGCCGCGCCAAGACGGTTAACCCTGAATGTGCCCTGACGACCGAAGGCATCTCGGAGAACTTCATGCCCTGGCTGGACCTGTACGACCAGCGGGCCGGGAACATGGAGTACTTTGGGCACTACAGCCGCGGCATGCCCATGGGTGGCGAGACCATTCCGCTGTTCGCTTACATCTACAATGAGTACATCGGCGCCTACTACGCCGCGATGCCGGAGTGCAACCGGCCCGAGGTTCTCTACTGGACCCGCGGGATGGGCAAGGCGATCTGCCAGGGCGTGCTGCCCGCCGCGGGGCGCTACTTCCCTGACCCGCCGCAGCACAATCCGGTGACATTGGCCTTCTACGAGAAGATCGTGCGGTGCAGCGGACGCGAGCTGTACCCCTATCTGATGTTCGGCGAGATGCTGCGCCCGCCGGATATCGAGGTCCCCTGGATCACGGCGCAGTACCTCAGGTTCGTGCTCGACAGTCACGAGCATCACATGGACCCGGACCAGCGTCACGAGGTGAAAGACCGGGCCGTGCAGCATGCGGCGTATCGTGGCCGCGATGGCAGCATCGCCCTGCTGTTCGTGAACGTGTCTCAGGAGCCGGTGACCTTTCCTGTGGACGTGCCGGCCTACGGGTCGGAGGGGCCGGTGAGCATCGAGCGGATCGTAGACAGCGTGAGCCGGGAGGTCCTGCAGCCGGTGGAGTTGCCGCACCAACTGGTGCTGAACCTGGAAGCGCTTTCCGTCGCGCTGCTGATCGTGCGCGCCGCAGAGCCCGTCGTCGCCGTCGGCCGCTGATCCCGTTGCCGCCGTTGGCCGTTGCCGCCGTTGGCCGTCGACGCCGTTTGCCGTTGACTCGCGACCCGCGACCCGCCGACTCGCCGTCCCCGAGGTGATCCGGCCGTGACCCCCAAAGAGCGCTTCTTGCGGACGATGACCTTCCAGACCGTGGACCGTCCCAGCAATATGGAGATCGCGGTGTGGGCCCAGACCCTGGAACGCTGGTTGGCCGAGGGCATGCCCGAAGGCCTCAACACCGGCTTCATGGAGCGAGGCGAGCCATACTTTGGTCTCGAGGGCTACGAGGCGCTGGACCTCAACGGCACCGGTCCCATCCCGGCCGTGGAGAGCAGGACACTGGAGGAGACCGAGGACACCATCCTGTTCGTGGATGGCTTCGGCCGCACGCGGCGGGCGCGCAAGAGCGGCACCGTCGGCGGCACCCGCATGAGCATGGACAGCTACATCGACTTCCCCGTGAAGGATCGGGCTTCCTTTGAGCAGTACCGCTTCCGCTACGAGGGGCCGGTGGACCGGCGGTACCCGGCCGACTGGGAGAGCGAGAAGGCGCGCCTGCTGCAAAGTGACCGGCCGTTGACGCTGATGAACCCGCTGGCGGGGACCTTCGGCTACTACAGCATGCTGCGGAACTGGATGGGCACCGAGCATTTGTCATACCTGTGGTATGACGACCCGGCCCTGATCCACGAGTGCCTCGAGTTCCTGACCGACTTTGTCCTGCGCCTGTTGCACAGGGCGGTGACGGAGATCGTCTTCGACTGGGTCATCATCCATGAGGACATGGCGGGCAAGGGTGGGCCGCTCATGGGGCCGCGGCTGTTCCGAGAGTTCCTCTTGCCCCACTACAAACGGTATGTGGGGTTCCTCAAGGAGCATGGGGTGCGCGTGGTGATGGTGGATACCGATGGGGACCACAATGTGCTCATCCCGCTTTTCCTCGAGGCCGGAGTGGATGGGTTCAACCCACTGGAGCGGGCAGCGGGGATGGACCCGGTGCAGGTGCGCCGGGAGTACGGGCTTAGCGTGTGCATGACGGGCGGAGTGGACAAGCGCGAGGTGGCCAAGGGCCCGGCCGCCATCGATGCCGAACTGGCGCGGCTGGCGCCGGTGGTGGAGGGCGGTGGCTTCATCCCCTGCATCGATCACGCGGTCCATCCGGATGTGTCCTACGAGGATTTCCTATACTATCTGGAGGCCAAGCAACGGCTCCTGGGCTACTAGAGGTCCGGCCGAACAACGGGTTCTGCCGTGAAGATGTCATCCTGAGCGTCAATCTCGCGCAGCGAGATAGCGAAGGATCTCGCTACATCCCAGGAGATTCTTCGAGCTGCTCCCTTCGGGAGCGGACGCTC
>CAYRFY010000132.1:0-14723 GCA_964423635.1 uncultured Armatimonadia bacterium
TCAAGCACGTACAGCCCCCCACCGGGGCGGGAGAGGCTGCCGAAATACTGGTCGCACATGTGCGCCAGTACGCCCGCCTCGCGCTTGACAAACAGGATGTCCCTGAAGTCCAGGAGCGGGTCCTGCAGGAGCAGCTCGCGCACCAGCAGCGCCGCCCGGCGGTGCAGTTCGCGGCGGGCGTCCAGGGTGGGGCGATCCCCGGACCGCAGGCGGCCCAGCTCGTCCTGTAGCTTGTCGATTTCGGCCCGCGCCGCCCGGTCGGCGGCGGGTGTGTGCTGAAGCAGCGCGCCGGCACGGTCGAGAATCTTCTGGGTCGAGTCCAGGCGGAAGGCCAGCTCCTCGGCCCGGGGATTGAGGCCCTTGGGAGTCGAAGACCGCCCGGCGCTGCTCTGGTCCGCCGGCTTGAGTAGCGCCACATTGGTCTCCGGCTGGTCGACGGGATATACCTCCAACTCGTCCAGATGGAAAGACACCTTACTGGGCACCTGGCAGCGGACCCAGCGTCCCACCACTCCCTTGCCCCTCAGATCGATCTCCAGTGGCTTTCCGTCCTTCACGCCTCCGAAGGGCTCGTCGGTATGGGAGAACACCTCCTGCCACGCGGCGGCGTCATCGGACACCAGCACTCTCATCCCGAAGGCCCGCTTCTCCAGACCGTTTTCATTGCGGTTATAGGCCACGATCCTGCCGATCTCGTAGCTCTTGCCCAGGTCCACCTGCCACCAGGGGCTATCGGAGAAGGTCGTGTGGAAGCCGTAGCTACCGTTCTTGACCCCAT
Organism: uncultured Armatimonadia bacterium; assembly: GCA_964423635.1. Lineage (GTDB taxonomy): Bacteria > Armatimonadota > Zipacnadia > Zipacnadales > JABUFB01 > CAYRFY01. The sequence continues at coordinate 779 of CAYRFY010000132.1, forward strand.
CCACGGCCCCGGAAGCATCGTCCCAGGTGGCGGCGCCCATCACCTCGCCACCGGGGTTGACCATGGGGTCAAAGGTGCGGTCCTGGCGGTCGATGTCGGCGAGGACCTGGGCGGCAATCTCCCGGGCCAGGGGGATGCCGGCGGCAGAGGCACCACAGGCGGGCAGCAGGGCCATGATGGCCAGAAGATAGCGCATGGGGACACCTCCGCAGACGATTGGGAGTGGTTTCGCTGGGGAAAGAAGGGAGACCTCTAGAGGGAGCGGGGCGAGACAAGCACACCGAAGGGCGGGGAAGGAAGGCGGCGTCAGGGAGCGAACACCCGCACGGGAGAAGGGCGTCTCCCTGGCTCGCGCAATGTGGACCTCACTGGCCCCATCAGCCTCCAAACTCCGTACCGCAGAGCAATAGCGGCTTGACGTCTCTTAAGTTATAGCTTAACATAGCGAGGCTGAACGATGGATGTGCAGCTTTTCCGTCGCGGCTCGACCTGCACGATCTACATCGTCACCGATCACCGCGGCAGGTCTGACATTATCGATCTCGTAGATAGTCGGCGCGTGCATCCCAATGAGCGCAAGGCCTTCGCGGCTCGTCTCAAGCGCATTGCCGATGGCGGCCCGGAGAGCATTGGGCACCTGTGCGAGCAAGCTGACGCTGACGCCGGGATCTGGTATATCCGCGCGAGCGACCACATCCGCGTCTACTTCTACATGCACTCCAGCGCGGGGCGACCGCTGCCGGTGCTACTCACGGCGACGTACAAGAAGGGCGGAGTCGACGTGCACGGCATCAGTCGTGCCCGTGACATGCAAAGAGAGTTCCCGGCAGAGATGGATGAAGGGCGATGGTCATTGTGAACGCCGAGGAATGGTTTAGTGGTATGCTGCACGAATGCCGTGATGACCCGCGGTTCCTGGCCGAGGAACTTGTGCTGGATGTCGTCGCCGCTATCAACTGCGCATTGTCCGAGCAGGGGGTCTCGAGGTCGGATCTGGCGCAACGCATGGGCGTGAAGCCGGCGCACGTCTCGGCCGTGCTCAATGGTCGGCCCAACATGACCCTTCTCACTGTTGCCAAGTTCTGCGCTGCCCTCGGTCTGCGCCCCGAGATCGCACTGCGTTCGACCATCGAGGCAGAGCAGGCCGCGGGGCAACCTGGTCATCCCGGGGCTCTCCGGACCCAGACGCCCGCCTAGCTCCGAACCCGACCCAGTGCCACGGCTGCCCGGCTCAAGCCGGCTACCGCTCCGCCTCCACCCAGATTGGCCCGGCCCAGGCCATCTCCCCATCCACCTGCAGGACGCGGACATAGTAGTAGTCGGTACCCGTCAGAGGGGTGTGGATCGTCTCCGCCAGCTCACCGTCCTGCGCCCCCGGCCGGACGGAGCACAGCACCCCGCCCGCTGTGACGACCTCCACGGCGGCCAGCTCCTCCGTTCCCGCGACCCGAACCCGCAGAGCCAGCTCGGCCCCGGCGGGCCGGCGCAGTTCGCTGCCCATCATCTCCCCAGCGATGGTGAACTCGACGATGATCCGCGCCCCGGTGGTGCCGTAGCAGCGTCGGTGCTGCAAAGCGTCCCACAGAGCCTCCCTCGTGAGTTCCCGCGCCGACACCGCCGTGAGGCCTGCGCTGTAGCCGCGGCGCTTGCCGAAAGCGCCGATCCAGTTGTCGTGGCCGGGGCGGCCGCAGTGGCTGTCGCTGCCGCAGATCAGCCCCAGGCGATGGCCGGCGGCCAGGGCCGCCTGCACCGTGGCCGCCTCGTCCACCGGCGGGAACGACCTCTGCGTCCCCCAGGTGAGTGGGCGCGGGTTGCCCAAATACTCGCAATTGCCGCAGCAGGAGTACACCTCCACCAGCCTTTGCAGGCGCGGGTCGTGGAACCGCCAGTTAGCCTGCGCCCTGGGCCTGGCGGGATGCACGGGCACCACGAGCGCCTCCAGCTCGCCCAGGGCGGCGAAGAGCTCGAGGGGCCCATCGTGTTGTGAGTCTTGGCTCCGCAGCAGTGGGCCGGTATCGGCCGGATAGTATACGGCGCGGTCTCCGCCGTTGCGGCGGCCGGTGTACTCATAGCCGAGGAACGTGATGAAGCGCAATGGATCGCTGTGCTCCGCGGCGGCGCGGCGGGTCTGCTCCCAGCTTGCTTCGTCCAGCATGGTGTCATGATCGGTAAGGGCGCAAAAATCCAGGCAGGCCATCTCCCGTGCGAACTGGTAGGCCTCGGCAGGGGTGCCGACACCGTCGCTCAGGCCGGTGTGGGCATGCAGGTCGCCCCAGAAGAGTCGCAGACCCGAGCCGTCGGCGGTGACCTGCACGGGGTTGGACACCGCGGCGGGCAACCCCTCGCTTTGCACGCTGACCCGCTGAACGCCGGTGCCGCGAACCCTGATGGCACCGCGGACCAGGCCGCGGTCTGCGGCCTGGAGCTGCACCGAGCTACGGGCCACTACATTCCACGACTTGCCGGCCAGCGCAACCGTGCCCTGCTCGGGCACGATCGGGTTGCCGCAGCGGTCCCGGTAGCGGAGGACGGCGGCTATGGGCTCGCCCTGGGCCGCGGAGGACGGCAGGGTCAATCTCGTCGCCACGGCAGGGCCCGGCAGGCAGGTGATCTCCACATGGGGACCGGCGGCATGGAACCCTCCCAGAGGGCCGCGCCGGTCGCCTCTGGGGTCCACAAAGGCCTGGAAGCGTTGCACCCCGGATCTGGCCCCGGAGATGGCGCCGGGACTGCCGGACATCGTGTCGCCGTAGGTGAGTGTGATGCTCTGACCCGGCCGGAGTTCGCCATCGAGGATCCTCACCGCCGCCACACTCCCCGGCGGCAGCCACAGGACGCCATCGCCGCCGGCACGGGGCGTGCGTTGTCCGGCCGAAGTGCCGATCTCCAAAGCGACTCCGGGCTCCGAGCACTCGGCCCAGACCATGCCGGGTAGGGCGGCGTCGCATGTGGGGTCGCCGGGCTCCTGCTCAGGATGGGGGAGAGGCGAGGACCAGCCACAACGCGGGATACAGAACACGACCATGCCGCGGAGACCGATGGGCTCAGGCCCACAGGTATACACCAGCCGCCAGGTTGCGGCCGTGGCCACCTGGACTGGATCGGCCGGCTCAACGGCCAGTTGGCCGAAAGGCTCGAGATCGGGAGCATCCATCGGTGGGTCTCCACTGAATTGGCGGGGACACCGGGCGAGCAGGCAGAGGCGGCGACTCGGGGCCGGCGTGTCCCGCACCCGGTGGCCCCGTTCGCGGGTGTCGGCCGTGGCCGGCCCAAGCGGGGCCGAGGCGATCAGGAGTGCGCGTCCGCGGAGCCCCTGGCGGCCGCCAGGGCCTTCTCGACAGCCGCGATGATGTCGGCGATGGTGCAGGGCTTCTGCAGATGGGCGGCCACCCCGAGGTGTTCCAGTTGCCGGCCGACCTCCGCCTCGAGCTTGCCGGTGACGACAATCACCGGGGGTGGGTCGGGAAGAGCGCGGGCGAAGGCGGCCACCTCACGCCCCCCGCCGCCGGGCATGGTGAGGTCGGTCAGGACTAGATCGAAGGGCCGCTGGATAAGCAGGTCGACGGCGTCCTGCGTCTTCGAAGCCCCCCACGCCCGGTGGCCCCGGGCGCGGAGCGCTTCCACGAGCATCTCGCGCAATTCGACCTCGTCCTCCGCCACCAGCACCGACCCGGAGCGAGATTCGTTCGTGGGCGGTGCCGACAGGTCGACACGGGCCCGCGCCTGCCCACCCGCGTGCTCCCTGCCCGCCGCGCCCTCGCTTGCCGGGAAACAGATGGTGAAGACCGTTCCCTCGCCTCGAGTGCTGCTGACCCGGATCGTCCCGCCGTGGGACTCGACGATCGCCTTGGAGACCGACAGCCCCAGTCCCGTCCCGGGCGTGGCGGTATCTCCGAGCCGGCCTTTGGTGGTGAAGAAGGGCTCGAAGATGCTGGGCAGGTTCTCGGGAGAGATACCCAGGCCGGTGTCGGAGATGGCGATGACCGCGTCGTAGCCGTTCTCCTCGGTACCGACGTAGCTCGTGCGGACCGTCAGAGTGCCGCCCTGGGGCATGGCATGGCTGGCATTGATGAAGAGATTGAGGAACACCTGCTCCATCTGGCCGGGGTCCACCCGCACTCGCCTGGACTCTGCCTGATACTGCCGGCATACCACGACCTGGGCGTTCTCCAGTTGCTGCGCCGCCACGGTGAGCGCGGCCTCGAGGGGCCCTTCGATGGTGCACGTCTCTCGCCTGGGCTCCTGCGGCCGGGCGAAAGCCATGAGATTGCGGGCCACTTCGGCACCCCTCTTGGTGGCTCGCAGGACGGTATCCACCAGCTCCTGGCAGGGGCCCCCGGTGGAGCGTAGGGCGGTGAGCTCGGCGCGCATGGCCATGGAGGCCAGGAGATTGTTGAAGTCGTGGGCGACGCCGGCGGCCAACTGGCCCACGGCGGCGAGACGCTCGGCGTCCTGGGCGCGCTTGCGGTCCGTGATATCCACGATGGAGGCGATGCGCATCTCCGTGCCCGGGACAACCCCGATCTGGATGAACACATCCCGCACGGCGCCGCTGCGGTCGACGAAGCGGAACTCATACTGCGGCGGCGCGGGTTCGCTCCTGGACCGGGATTCGTGGTAGCCCAGCATCCTTTGCAGATCATCGGAGTGGGTGACGTCCATCCAGGTGAGCTTGCCCACGATGTCATGGCCGGAGTAGCCGCTGAGTCTCTCGAAGTTGGCATTGCACAGGGTGATGACGCCGTCGTTGCCGAATGTGAACGTGGCCGCCCCGGTGTTGTCGAAAACGCTACGATAGCGGGCCTCGGACTCGCGGATGGCCTTCTCGGCCTCCTTGCGGTCGGTGATGTCTCGCAAAACGTCGTAGATGACTCGGGTGCCGTCGCCCAGCTCGATGACGCTGGAGGTAATCTCCACAGGGACGCTGCCGCCGTCGGCGGCGACGACCTCAGCCATGAGGCTCCCGGCGTCGTCGCCCTGGCCGTCGGGCGTGGCCGCGGCTCCGCGGTCGGCGCAGTAGAACTCGGTGCGCGACATGCCCACGAGTTGCTCGGCGCTACGGCCCAGCAGCACCTCGGCCCGCGAGTTGGCCTCCAGGACGGCGCCCGTCTTTGCGTCCGACACGAGCATGGCATCTCGCGCCTCGCCAAACAGCAACCGATAGCGCGCCACGGAAGCGCGGCGCTCCTCCTCGGCACGCCTGGCTTCGGTGACGTCCCGGATGTAAGCCCCAACTCCCTTCGTGTCGGGGCCAAGGCGTACCGCGAACTTGCGCACCTCGAAGACCCGGTCACCGACGCTTTCGTACCCGATGACGTGCGCACTGCCGGCGAGAGCCTCGAGATCGGATTGGCGACAGGCGGCCGCGGCCTGGGGTGGCATGAGTTCCTCATCCGTCTTGCCGATGATCTCGTCCGGGCTCATGCGCAAGAACTCGGCGTTGGCGCGGTTGCTGATGACGTACCGCAACTGCTCATCCTTGAGGAACACCAGGTCGTCCGTGGCCTCAATGAAGGTGCGGTACCTCTCCTCTTGAGCCCGCAGCACCTCCTCCGCGCGGTTGCGCTCGGTGACGTCCCGGGCGATGCCGCACAGGCCGACAATGTCACCCGCTGCATTCCGCAACGGCACCTTGATGGTGTGGAAGACATGGGAAGCGTCGCCCACGGTGCGGGGGCTTTCGGTCTCAACGACATCACCCGCCAGCACCCGCTCATCTGTTCTCCGTATGCCCACAGCCTGTTCGGGGCTGAACAACTCGACGTCCGTGCTCCCCACGACGTCTGTGGCGGGCCTGCCGAAGAGACGGGCCATGGCCGCGTTGGCGTGGGTGTAGCGGCCGTCGTGATCCTTCATGAAGATGGCGTCTTGGGCGGCCTCGACGATGGAGCGCAGGCGCTCCTCGCTGTCCAGCAGAGCCTGCTGGGCGCGCCGGCTTTCCGTGACGTCGGTGATGAAGCCCTCAATCGCCTGGAGGGTGTCGTCCTCGCCCCGCACTCCGACGCCGTGCTCCATGACCCAGCCCACCTGGCCGTCGGCGCGGACGATGCGGTAGACCAGCTCGAAATCCCGGTGCTCCGCTACCCCTCGTCGGACCTCGCGGGCGACCAGGTCCCGATCCTCCGGGTGAATCACATCCAGGTACGCCACCGTCCGGTTCGCCACCAGGTCCTCGGGAGCGTACCCGGTGAGCGCCAGGGAGCCCTGGCTGACGAACTGCATTGTCCAGTACCCGTCGTCGAGGCAGCGGTAGACCATTCCCGGGAGGTTGCCCATCAGCGTGGCCAGGCGTCGCTCGCTCTCACGAAGCTCCTCCTCGGCCACGGTGAACTCGGTGATGTCCGCCAGCAGTCCGACGGCACCCGTCACACGGTCTTCGTTGTCTCGGATGGGCGCCGCCGAGAGACTGCACTGCAATACCCGGCCCTGTTGGGAGATGCAGGGGATCCGGTGCAGATAGGCCGGGCGCCCGGCGCCGATGGCGGCGATGACGCCTCCGAATGTCTCGGCTTCTTCTCCCGAGATCATGCGCAGGGGGGCGCCGATGGCCTGCTCTGCGCTCCAGGCGAATAGCCGCTGGGCGGCGGGGCTCCAGGAGGTGACCAGGCCTTCGTTGTCGATGGTGATGATTGCCAGAGGTGAGGCGCTGACAACCGATGACAGGAGCGCGTTGGCCGCCTGGAGTTCCTCCAGGGCCTGTCGCTGGGGGGTGATGTCGATGGCGATCTCGAACCGGACCTGCCGACCGTCGGGCCAGGGGATCATCTTGTCCGTCAGGGAATAGTACCTCTGCAGCAGCGGGTTATGGTACCCCCAGTGCACCGGTTCCCCGCCGGATTGGCGGATCGTATCATTGGTGCAGAACTCGCACGGTGTCTCTCGTCCCTGGAGCGCTCTGTAGCACAGGCACCTCACCGGCTCCTCGGGTAGGAGGCGGCGCAGGGCCGAGTTGACGTACAGAACCTCGTAGCTCTCGGTGTCGGCGATGTAGATCGGCTCGTCGATGGCATCGAACACCGACAGCAGCCGCTCGTACTCGCCACGGACGGCCTCCTGCCGCAGGTGCTGGGCGGTGATGTCGCTGCCGACGCAGACGACCCCGCTCATCTGACCCGAGGCATCCTTCAGGGCCCTGTTGGTCCACAGCACCCAGCGGGGCTCGCCGTCGCGAGTGATGTTCTGGTTCACATTGGTCGCGAAGTCCTCGGGGCGGGCGCACAGGTCCGCGACCAGGCGCCGCAGATCGCGGCCCGAGGTGTCGCGCTCCGGCACGATGGTCCCGACCACGTTGCGGCCCACGATCTCCTGGAATGGATAGCCGAAGAACCCCTGGGCGAAAGCGTTGATGAAGCGCACATTGCCCTGAGTGTCGAGTTGCAGGATGATGCTACTGGCGCTATCCACCAGTCGCTCGTAGTCACCGTCCGGAATCGTGGCAGTGCCGGCGGGCCGGGGGCGAACCTGAAATGCAAGCAGCACGAAGCCGGCTTCGTTGCTCGACGTCAGTGGGGTGGCGGTCAGTGCCGCCGCGTGGCTTGAGCCTGCGGAATCGACCAGCAAGACGTCCGCGGACAGAGGGCCGGAGGACAGAGGAAACCCGAGGAGGGCATCGATGGCGGCCCCGGACGGTGCGCGCAGGGCCGAAGCGAGTTGCATGCCCACAACCTCTGCGGCGCTACCGGATAGGAAGGGTTCGGCCGCCGCGTTGGCATGGACGATCTGGCCTCTGGAGTCACTCAGCAGGACCGGGAGCGGCAGGGCCCCGCAAAGGCGGCGGTACGATGGGTCCATGCGGTATCTCCAATGACCTCCGTGCTATGGCGCAGACGGGACCTTGTATAGTTCAGCCGGGCGGGGGCTGTCAAGCCGCCGGTCCCGGCGCTCCGGGGCGGTCCGCGGTGGCTCGCTGCGTGTGGGCCGCCAGCGCCATGATACCCTTCTGGGTGATCCGCTCCCCCTGCAACTCCCCCGCCACCGCCCCCTGGTTCATGACCAGCGCCCTGTCGCACAGACCGATGATCTCCTCCATCTCCGAAGACACCACCACCACCGCAACACCGTCCGCCGCGATCTGGGAGATGAGACCGTATACCTCATGCTTGGCGCCGACGTCGATGCCCCGCGTCGGCTCGTCCAGGAGCAGTACCCGAGGCTCAATGGCGAGCCACTTGGCCAGGAGCACCTTCTGCTGATTGCCGCCGGACAGCCGTTGCACCCGCTGGGACAAGGACGGTGGCTGGATGCGGAGCCGAGACACATAGCGGCCGGCCAGCGCGCGCTCGGCGCCGGGCGCGCGCCACAGGCAGCGGCAGAGGCGACCCAGCGACGGCAAGGCGATGTTGTCATCCACCTCCATCGGCAGCACGAGCCCCTGAACCTTCCGGTCCTCCGGCACGAAGGCGATCCCGGCGCGCATGGCCGACAGCGGGTCGCCACGGCGCGTGGCGACGCCGTCCACCGTGACCGTTCCCCGACTGCGCCGTGTGGCGCCGAAGATGGCCCGCAGCAATTCGGAGCGCCCGGCCCCCACCAGCCCCGCGATCCCGAGTACCTCCCCGGCGCGCGCCGTGAGGCTCACGGGACGGCGCAGGCCCGGAGCCAGCAGCTCGCTCACCTGCAGGACCTCCGGACCCACGGCGGCCTCGCGGGCGGGGAACATCGTGGCCAGCTCGCGCCCCACCATCGCCGTGACCAGCCGCGCGTTGGTGGCGGTGGCCGACGGCAACTCGCAGACCTTCTGTCCGTCGCGGAACACCACGACACGGTCGGCGATGGCCCGGACCTCATCCAGCTTGTGGGAGATGTAGATCACACTGATCCCCTGCGAGCGCAGGCCGTCGAGGATGCGCAGAAGCCCCTCCGCCTCCTCCGCGGCCAGAGATGACGTGGGCTCATCCATGATGAGCAGACGAGCATCGACGCACAGGGCCTTGGCGATCTCCACCCGCTGTTGCCCGGCGATGCTCAGGTCCATCAGCGGGGTTGCGGGATCAACCTCGAGGCCCACGCATTCCAGCATCTCAGCGGCCCTGCGGCGCAGGCTGCGGCGGTCCGTCCAGCGCAATACCGGGAAGTGGTACGGCTCTTGGCCCAGGAGGATGTTGTCCTCAACACTGAGGTGAGCAACCAAGTTGAGCTCTTGGTGCACAACGGCGATTCCGAGCTGTCGGGCATGCTGCACGCTGGGAATCTGGACGACGGCGCCCTCCACCCGGATCTCTCCGGCGTCGGGCCTGTGGATGCCTCCGATGATCTTGGCCAGAGTCGACTTGCCCGCACCGTTCTCACCCACGAGGCCCACGATCTCTCCCGGGGCAACACAGAGGTCCACGCCCCGCAGAGCCAGGGTGCCGTGGAAGCGTTTGTGAATGTCGATGGCCTGCAGGCGAGCGGGGGTGTCCAAGGGTGGCTCCGGGGACGGCGAGTCGACGGCAACGGCGAGTCTGCGGGTCACGGGTCAACGACAACGGACAGTCAACGGCAACGGTCCCGCAGGGCGGGAGCAACGGCCAGTCAACGGCAACACCGGGGTAGGAGGGCGGCGGAGGCCCTCGATCGCCGACGGGGCGCTCGCCGCCGCTCTCCGCGTCGCCGCTGAGGCTACATCGGAGCGCCGTCCGAAGGCTACGACGACTCGACCCCGAGCTCGGCCAGCTTCGCCTTTTCAGCGGCCACGTTCTCGGGTGTCCACACATCAACGCCGGTGTCGATGAGCTTGCTGTCCGGCACCAGCGACTTGAGGGCCTCCTGGTCGTCGGTGGCCAGCGCGAAGAGTATCTTCACCGCCTGATAGCCGAACTCGTAGGGCTTCTGGACCACGGTGGCGTCGATGTCGCCGTTCTCCAGGCCCAGGATCGTGGCGGGCTCGGCGTCGAAACCGATGACCCTGATGGTCTTGTGCAGGTCCTGCTCCTTGACGGCCTCGGCGATGGCCGGGAGGTTGTACGACCAGATCCCCACCAAGGCATCGATATCGGGGTACTTCTGAATCGTGTCTTCCACGTTCTTGCGGGCCGTATTCTTGTCCGTCTTGTCCTGCATGATGTCGACGACCTCGATCTTCTTCTCGGCCACCGCTTCCTTGAACCCCTTCACTCGCTCCTGAGCGTTCTGGGCGGTCATGGTGCCCACGAAGCACACGCATCTGGCGCCCTCGGGCAAGAGCTCCTTGGCCTTCTCGCCCAGGACCTTCCCGGCCTCGAGGTTGTTGGTGCCGATGTAGCAGTACCTCTTGCTGTCGGGAACGTCGGAATCGATGCACAGCACGTGGGTGCCGTCATCGACCATCTCGTCAATGACGGGCTTGATCGCGGGAGCGTCCAGCGGCGAGACGGCGATGCCCTTGACGCCCTTGCTCACGTAGTTCTCCAGGAGGCGCTTTTGCTCCGAGACCTGCGCGTGTGCCGGGCCCTGCCAGGAGGCCCTGCAGCCCAGCTCCTCGGCGGCCCTCTCCATGCCGACCTTCATGGGGTCCCAGAAGGGCGCCACGGCATTGGTGACGATGGCCACCTCAATGGTGGAAGGGTCGATTCCGGACGCCTTCCCTGCCTCCGGCGAGGGCGGTGCGGCGGACGTCTCCGGGGGTGTCGATATCGGCTCGGGCTTGGGGGCCGGGCAACCGATGATGAGGACGACCGGCACGATCGCGAGCATGATCCACAGCCACGTCTTGTCCGGTGTGCGCATGGCGATCCTCCCTGTACTGGCGGCTGATAGGGCCACATTCACCACCTCAACGGGGTTCTCCTCCCGCCCGCCCCCCCTGGAGCGGGTCTGGGAACTCCGGCCATGGATCGGTGTTTTATAAACTTCGTGGTTCCGTTTGGGCGACGGTCTGCCGCGAGGTGCCGGCGCCGCGGCAGGCCGCAGGGCCGGTCAACACAGCGGGAAGTGGTAGCGCAGTGGGGCTCTCCGCGAACAACAGCGATGGACATCGTGATGCAGACTGCACCTTGGATCCGTCTTCTCTTCGTCGTTTTCCTGCTTGTCGCGCTATTCCCCCTGCTCCTGGTGGGCGGCGGCGCGTGGGCTCAGGGCAGTGGCAGACAGGTGCCCGCGGAGCCGTCCGATGCCCCTGGCGAGACAGGCAAACCCTCGCCACAGCCTCCGGCCGAGACCCCCGCGCCGCAGGTCCCCGACGCGTCGCCTGCGACCGAGCTTACGGCCGCCGAGCGGGAGGTGCTCAAAGCCGCTCCGGGCCTGCTGGGCAAGAAGCAGTATAGCGAGCTGGAGCAGGCCCTCGCGCCGCTGATGGACAGCGCCGTGCCCGAAGGCCGGTGGACCGCCCGCTACTACATGGGACGTTCCTATCAGCAGCAGCGAGACTACTCAAAGGCCCTGGGGCTGCTGCAGCAGGTGGCCGACAACTACCCTCCGCTGTTGGCCGAAGCCCACTACTGGCTGGGACAGACGTGGATCGGCAGGAGGCGGTACGAGACCGCGCGCCGATGCTTCTCTGCCGCCGCCGACCACGCCGGTGACGACTTCCTGGACGACTGCCGCTATCAGACGGCGTATACATTCTTCTTGGAGCAGCGCTACGAGGCGGCCTGCAAGCTGCTCTCCGAGTTCCTGGCCACCTACCCGGAAAGCCCGCAGGCCAAGTCGGCGCAGACCATTTTGGAGCGGGCCCAGGAACGACTCACGACCGCCCGCCGCGTGGCGGTCAACTGGGTCGCGAACATCGGTCTGAACTCCCTCAGTGAACGGATCCGGTGGGACGAGGAACTCCAGCTCAGCCTGGGTGCCAGCGGCCGCGTCGGCGCACAACTGGCTTGGCAGCCCAAGGACGGCATGCGGATGAGGGCCCACACGTACGCCACCCGCACGGCATACTTCGGCAATGAGACCAGCGACCGCTCGGGACTCTCGGCGGGGCTCTCGGTCACCCATGATCTGGGCGACACCCACTCCGTGAGCTACGGTCTCTCACACTCCACCAATACCCGCGTGAACGTGATCAATAGCGATTCGGCCACCACCGGCCTATGGGGCTCCTACAGCTTTCCCATCCGCACCAGCGAGCGGCTGTCGCTGTCCATGAGTCTCAGCGACCTGCACTACTACGCCCCCTCCTCCAGCGGCACCTCGCAGACCTTCTCTGCCGGCTACTCCCGCCCGCTATCGCCGGTGCTGTCAATGTCGGCCAGGGGCTCGTATGCTCACAGCCGCGTGGGTGCCGACTATCTGTCTTACGCCGGTCCTGCTGCCGGCCTGACCCTTAGCCAGCGGCTCAATACCAGGGGCAGCGTGAGCGCCGGATTCTCGTACTCCGGCCGCGCGTTTGCCGCCCCGGCCCCCAGGGCCACCGAACTGCGCGAGGACCACATCCGGCGCGTCTACGCCCAGTACTCCCACCGGCTCACCAACAAGGTCTCCGTGACGGTCGGCTGGCAGCAGACTTCGGGGACCTCAACGGCGCCCAGCCTCGATCGCATCGACAGCAACTGGTACATCGGCGCCACCAACCTCCTCGGCCTCACCTTCTGATCGCGACGCCTCGGCCGCCACAGACGGCGCCTGCCTTCCCCACGGGCGCTCACTCGCCGCTGCGCGCCCGTGCTGTGCTCGTGCGATCTTCTTGCTGGTTTCGCGCCAACAGCTACCAATTTGCGGAGTAAACTATCTGCAGTGTCACTGCAGCAATCGACCTGAGGGAGGCCGCGTCAATGGGCACACACCGTCTGCCGGTCCTGGGCGTCATCTGCGGGTTGCTGATCGGAGCAAGCGCCGGAGCATGGGCGGGCGATCTGAAGGCTGAGTTGATTGAGAAAGTGCCGTTCTACAAAACGGTTACGGAGGACTACGCCCCGCTCTATCCGGCCTTTGCCCGCCAGATGGTCCAGGATTACGGCATCACCAACGGAGTGTGCGTTGATGTGGGCTCCGGCGTGGGTATGTTCTCCATGGAGCTTGCCAAGATCACTCAGATGAAGTGCTACGCGCTGGACATCGACCCGGCGGCCGTGCGCCTGTGCGGCATATTGGCCGACGAGGCCGGCTTGACGGGGCGTGTGATGCCCATCGAGGGCGATGCCCAGGCGATGCCCTTCTCCGACGCGTCCGCGGACCTGGTGTTCAGCCGCGGCTCGATCCCCTTCTGGCAGGATCGTGAAGCGGGGGTCCGCGAGTGCTACCGAATCCTCAAGCCCGGCGGAGTCGCATACATCGGCGGCGGCTTCTCGCGGGTTCTGGACCCGACGGTCCGCGATCCCATCGCCAGGCGCCGTTCGGAGCAGATGCGGAAAGACCCGGAGCCGGGCTTCCAGCCGCTGAGCGATCTGGCCCAGGTGGCGCGCGGTGCCGGCATCCCGGAGAGTCATTTCCGCTTCATACAGGAGCCCATCGCCGGTTGGTGGCTGGAGATTCGCAAGCCCGCGGACTATAGCGGCTGGTACCAGCGGTGGCACGGTCAGATGAGGCCGTGGCACGCGCAGATGGCCGAGCAGATCGTGAAGCGTGCCGGCGCCCGCACTGGGCGCTGTCTGGAATTGGGCTGGGGAGCGGGCGGACTTGCCGTGCCGATGGCCGCTATCACCGACATGGACTTCATTGTGGGCGCCTATGACGGCGATGCCGCCACAGTAGCCAATGCCCAGGCCAGGGCCGCCGGTTGTGCCGACAGGGTCCAGGCAGTGGCCATGGACCCCGAAAGACTGTTATTCCGCGACAACCGGTTCGACCTGGTCGTCGGGCACGCCGGCGCGGCGCTCTGGCACAATCCTGCCAGGGTCTATGCCGAGGTCAACCGGGTGCTGAAGCCCGGCGGCATCGCCATCCTGGGCACCGGCATGCCCCCGGAGTGCGGCAAGGAGCATGAGAAGACCTTCCGTCCGCTGGCCAAGAGCCTGCGAGAGGCAACCGACGCCCCTCCCGACGGGTTCAAGCGCTGCCCGGAGCCGGAGACCGTGGGAGCCTGGCTGGACGAGGCCAAAGTCAAGTGGTC